>JAKUTG010000001.1:0-51692 GCA_022447905.1 Pseudomonadales bacterium
GAGAGCCTCACCGTTTTCCATGAGCAGCGCTTCCGCAAATACCTGTGCTTCTATGTTGTCTCCGGGTTCGACTTCGATATTGACAGGAATACGCGTAGCTTCCTTCCACTCGTTAGCTTCAACAACCCCATCGATTGTTGGGGGCTTAGTGATGCGGGGGATGTCAAAGTCATGCGTTGTTTGCGCAGCGGCTAATCTTGACATTATTATCAGAACTGCGCAGATACACAAAGAAGTAAGGGACGGGGCATAACTCTTTGCAGGCACGCGTGCTACTCCGCTGTTAAAATCTCAGGTATATTTCTTGATCTCGCGTGAATACTTAAGTTGCAGTTTAATCGACAATGGCTTAGGAGTGTTTGGCAATTTGTAGCTGAATATTTGACGCAAAAAAAACAGGAAGTATTACCGCTTCCTGTTTTTGTCGTATCGATTACAAATTAGCAGCGGCTTCCAAAACGTCATCAAAATCTGGCCGTGCTCGATAGCCTTCCTCAGCAAACTTAGCTCGAATTACGCCATTGGGGTCTAAAAGAAAAATGCCGGGATGTGGTACGCCGTAAGCGCGTGAGCCGGGTTCATAATCTTCATTCAAAATACCGAGTGCATTCACGTACGTGATGCCTTCGTCATGGAGAAGAGGGAATTCAACACCTTGGTTTTCTTCTACTACCTTTAATGTATCGACAGAGTCGTAAGTCATCGTTGCAATGTTGATGCCCATTGCCTTAAATTGTCCACTAATTTCTATCAGCTGCACGAGCTGGGCTTTGCAGAAGGGTCACCAGTCAAAGGACCGGCTCAGCATAAAGAGCAGGCCCTTTTCGCCTTTTAAATCGTCAAATGTGCGCACAATTCCGTTTTGATCTTCAGCTGATATTTCCGGGATAGACAATCCGACGGAAAAATCTGGAGCCCAGGCATATTCCTGTGCTAAGGCAATCTGAAAAGCACCCCCTAGGATAAGGGCAAGCAGTGTTTTGCTCCTTAACACGAAACGCCATTGGCGGTTTTTAGTCATAATTTTTACTCTTTTTTTTGTTAAAACAAGGGTAAAGCATCTAGTAGTTTATGTTACCCGACAAACCGGGAATTCCTCACAGTAAATATAAAGCGATTACGGTTCTAGTCGATATTCGCTAAGAATCGTTTACTGCGAGGCAAATATTTATTGGTACTGTCAAGGGAAAACACTACGGCATTGGACCGGCCGATTATTTCGCCGCGAGGCACAAAGCTGTATACACGGCTGTCGGCGCTGTTATCCCGATTATCACCTAGCACGAAATACTGACTTTCGGGCACGATACTTGGTCCGTAGCTTCGACTGGAAAGATTGTAGAAACCACGCGATAACCTGGCGTGGTGAACCTTATCCGGGAGTTCCTCGAGGATAGTGACAGTGTCTCCTTCGCGGGATAGTACCTGGTAACTAGCTGGTTGTCCGTTAATTACCAGGGCGTTATTGTGCATATAGATCTTATCTCCAGGTACGCCCACGATTCTTTTCACTAGGCGTTTTCCCGCGCGTTTTGAATCGATAATTACGATATCCCCTCGCTTTGGATCGGAAATCTCGGCTAGAGAAATTTCGGTCCAGGGAATCTTTATATCGTAAGCTAGCTTGTTGACCCAAACTTTGTCCCCATCCAGCAAAGAGGGGAGCATAGAGGCACCTGATATCGAGCTTAGATCCGCGATAGCGCTCTTGAAAAAAACGATGCAGAAAAGCAACAGGAAAAATTCGCGATTCTCCTTCCAGAATAATTTCATGTAACTCCGCATTCGGCTCGGTAACTTATTGAGATTGTATTGATCAAAATGGTGAGGTTCAGTCATAACTCGATTAAATTCAAAAATCTCTGGCGACACAACTTATCGGGCTGATTGAGCCATGTCAAACCAAAGGTCTACATTTAGGACATATTTCATTAAGCTTCGCTTGTACAATTTACGTTTTTGTTGGAGATTGTGCCGTGCTTGTAGGGAAGGCCATCTTTAACTGCTTTTCAGGTTGCAAAGACTGAAAAGCCCCAATAACTTGTATAACAATACAGTATTTCGCCTATTCAACGAGTAATCCGTGGCCCTAAACGATTTTCACTCAGCCTGTCGGAACTGGTATATTGTCGAGTTCGGAGCACCAACGCCGGCTCAAGCTGAAGCGTGGTCAGCAATTCGGTCAGGACGCCATACCCTGATTTCCGCTCCCACCGGGAGCCGTAAGACTCTAGCTGCTTTTTATGCGGCGCCTCCTTGGAGAGTGTTATTACATACGTTGCGTAAAATGAAATTGCGCGGAGTTCTCAGAGGGGGGCGGTTCGTTTCAGGAGCAGGTGGAGAGCAGTTTGCACTTCCAGAACCAGTCGAAAAAGTCAGGAAGTTCAAACAATCAAAAGGGCAGGATAGCAAACATTTGTTTTATTGCCTCGCTGCAAGTGATCCACTTAATCTAATTAATTTGATTCTCCCTAATCAAAAACTGACTCGGCAATTGAACAATCGTGTTCTCTATCGAGGAGGCATTCCAATTGCCGTATTGGATTCGGGCGAGATCCATTTTATGCATAATGTAAATGCTGACCAGTAATGGAATATGCAACAGATGCTGCGAAAACGGAATTTCCCGGCCCGCTTGCGCAGTTATATTGGCTTACGCTAATGCTTAACGGTATTGTTTTGTTACGCCTCTCTTTAAAGCAAAAATCCCGTTACCGCCAAAGGCGATAACGGGACCTTCTACATATGGGAGCTAGAGAATGCCATTAAGTATGGCCATTCTCCTCCAGCTATTCAACTCAAGTCGATAGTTTCTCTACCAACGTCAGAAGCAATAACCGGAGGCTCCCTTAATAGATTGACTATTGATGGGATCACCTCCTTTGAAAGCCAGGGTAGCTAGAGCTGCTAGGAGATCCCCCTGTTAGAACCACTAACAAAAGCCAGCGGATTTTATATAACACATCAACGATTGAGTAAAGCTGAAGATTGATAAAGTTTCTCTTTGGTTTATCGATGATGTAGATAACTATTGCGGGTAATAGTTTAAAATGATTGCAGCCTTATGAATTCGGGCTATCATCAGCTGAGGCCGCTAGCCATAGGCTAAAATGATAAAAAGAATTGCAGGGACAAATACAGCACTAATCCGACCAAACCCATATAGACTACAAACTTGATTGGGGTTTCAAGAAAATTGTGCCACATGGATTTCACTTCGCCTTGCCGTAGACTTAGTTCGTATTCTTCCCTGATCTTGGCGGTACGTTCCACCTGATATTTGTCCAATAAGCTTCGAGCTATTTCATGTTGGTCGTCATTTTTCACCCAAATAGCGGGTAAAGAAACACCCCAGTTACCAGCAAGGGTTTCAAAATAATCAATCTTGTTATCTTCTAGTAATTCACGGACGTCTTGTGCTTCGTCGTCGAGAACATTCCGCATCTTGAATAATAGCTTAGCCATTGATCAATAGTTTCTTCCTAGCTTGCTTTTGTCAGTGTTTCCGTCATGTTACCTTAGAGTAAGCCATTAATTTGATCAAGGCTTTGGATTACCTAGGCACCACCGAACGTGCGTCGGCGCGTGCTTAAACAAGAGGATAAACATGTTGAACCGCATGCCCGTATACAAACCTGGATTTAATTTGCTCTTGCTCTGTGTATTAGCGTCGTTATGCGGTACGGTTTTGGCAGACACCTCGGTCTGGGAGGTAAAATCAGGTTCCAGTACGGTTTACCTAGGGGGCACAATTCACATGTTGCGCCCAATGGACTATCCGTTGCCTGAGGAGTATGAACAGGCATATCAGGCATCTTCAAAAATCTACCTGGAAACAGATTTAGGCTCCATGACTGAACTGTCAGTGCAGGCACAGATGCAGCAGCAACTCACTTATCAAGATGAACGTAGTCTGAAAACCGTGCTTAACGAGGAGGCTTACAGCGTTTTATCAGATTACGCAGAGCTAATTGGAATACCGCTGGCGGCGATGGAGAAATTCAAGCCTGGCATGATTGTCAGCACTTTACAGGTAATTGAGTTTCAGCGTATGGGATTTACGCCGGAGGGAGTGGATGTATATTTCTATACTCGCGCGATTGGAGACGCCAAGACAACGGGGCAACTCGAGTCTGTTCAGGATCAAATAGGCTTCCTAGCCTCAATGGGCGAGGGTAATGAAAGTGAATTTCTTCTATTGTCACTTCGCGATTTGGAACGAACCGACGAAATGATGAATGACCTGCTTGCAGCTTGGCGGACTGGCGATAACGATCAATTGGCAGCGATGTTTATCGCTGAAATGCAATCGAAGACCCCGGATCTGTATGACTCTTTACTTCGCCAGCGCAACTTGAAATGGATTCTACAGATTGAGCAAATGCTTAATGACAGTGTCACGGAATTCGTGCTAGTGGGAGCAGCGCATCTGGTTGGATCTGATGGTCTTCTGAGGTTGCTCAAAGGCAAGGGCTACCAAGTCACACAACTCTAATCCTTGGATTATTCTGTTTGCGGAAGCGTAAAAAAACAGGACGATAAGTCTATCTTTCTGTTTCTCAAACAAAAGCTTAATAATCAGTTTTATGACTAACCAGTTTTATGACTTAAAACAATCTGTCTTGGGCCACTGGTTGAGGTTTGGCCACTCACCCCGGAAGGAATTTGTTGAACTTTGCCGCCCGCCTTAAAGAAGGCTTCGAGGTGTTTTGCCAAATCTTGGCGAATGCTCACAGTGTTGTCTTTTCTTGCTCTGTTTGCCATAACTACTATTTCTCTTTGGGCCAGAAAAAAAACGAGTATACATGAAACCGTTAATTTCGGCTAATGAGTACAGGCGCAGGGCTATGACTAGTACTCTCTTTTCGAGGAGTTTATTACATGCTTTTAGGTCTGAGTCTACGAGGTCTTATGCAGTAAACGGAATAATAATCATTGAGTAAGTCTCCAATCAGATCATCTAATGGTGTCTTGTAGATCATTTTAATTTGTGCCAATAACTCAAGGTCCAGATGGCTTCCGTAATTGCGAATTACCTCTATGTCCTCGAGTTTTTTAGAGAGGCTCCTATTTTGAGAGACTCCTAATAGACGGGCTGCTTCATTCATTGAGTATCCGGCATTCATACGAAGTCGCCGAATGTTTCTCTTAACATATAAGGTAATGGGAGAAAATTGTGAATATTCCAATGAAACATTTCGCGAGTTGGTGGAAGTAGTGACCAGCCACAGTTTCCCTATGGTCATATCTCATCAGTGTAGCGATCTGTTAGAATTTGTAACCTAAAGAGAGGCAGTGATGACTAAAAAGGGGAATACAAATGAAAATGAGGCAGCGCAAAACATAAGGACCAACAAGGTTGTCAGTTTCCACTATCGGCTACGCGAAGTTGACAGCGGAGGGTGCCATGGCGAGTGGAGAGAACGATCCTATGACGGAGAGCCACTGCTTTATCTGCATGGATATCATAACGTCATAGTTGGCTTGGAAAAAGCACTTGAAGGGAAAAAAATAGGTGACAAGATAGAAATAACATTGCCTTCGGATCAAGCTTACGGCCCTAGGAACCCTGAGGGATTACGCCGAATCCCAGTTAAACATTTGCGCTATCAGCGCGGTGAAAAAAAAGTCAAGCCAGGAATGATGGCAGCCTTGGAAACTAGCCAGGGCGCTCGCCCAGTAGTGGTACTAAAAACCGGTAAGTTCAGTGCAGATGTTGACTTCAATCACCCACTAGCGGGCAAAACACTATTTTATGAGGTGGAAGTGGTTTCTATTCGTGATGCCACGATGGACGAAATCAGTCACGGCCATGTCCACGGTCGTGGTGGCCACCAACACTAGTGACCTAGGATTAAGTGCCAATTGGCCTAGGAAAAAGAAAGCTTCCCAGAGCTTTCTGTTGTGGTATGGTTGAATTCACATTGTGTATTCTGGAGTTTCAGTCTAAATGATTTTGTATCAGCTCGAGACTCAGGAATTCAGAGGAAACTACAAGAATAGCATTAACGATTAAAGAGAGAAGATAATGAATCCAGAAGATATTGGTAGGCGAAAAGTACTGAAAGGTGCATTAGGCACTAGCGTATTGGCTGCGGGCGTTGTAACCGCACCTAATCTGCTCTTTCCGGCTCTAGCGCAAGGTGAGCGGCTCGTTCCATTCATTGATGAGCAATCTGAAGCTTTCACATGGAACCCGATCCAGCCGAATAGCACCCACTGGCAGGATACTAGGCAAATCAGTAACCGTTTTACCGATAACGATGAATTTTACTTGGTTCAGCACTATGGTCAGCCTGAAGTGAACAATGACTCATGGCGTTTAAAAGTGACGGGTATGGTGGATAACGAGCTCGAAATATCTTTGAGTGAGCTCATGAAAAAAAATATTTTTGAACAACAAGTTGGTTTTGAATGTGGTGGTAATGGCCAGCGCTTACTGCATGGCCTCATTGGAAATGCTAATTGGCGCGGCACTTCACTTGCTAATATCTTGATAGAAGCTGGTATCCAGGATGGTGCTAAGGAAGTCGTATTTTTTGGCGCTGATACAGCCATCGAAGAAATCCGCGGTCGTGAGGTCGAAAAAGCCTTTGCCCGTAGTCTGTCGATTGAAGATGCTATGCGCCCGGAAAACATGCTGGCATTCGAGATGAATGGTGAATCGCTACCCCATTTCCACGGCAAACCCGTCCGACTTTTAGTGCCTGGTTGGTATGGAGTATCGAATGTCAAATGGCTTACTCAGATACATATTCAAGATACACGGTACATGGGTAGGTTCATGGGGCGTGACTATGTAACTCTGAAGAGAATCGATATAGGTGGAACAGAGCGTTGGGTCGAAAACTCTGTCACTACTATGAACTTAAAATCATCAATCGTCCGAGTTGTGGAATCGAGTGGGCAATATAGGGTTCAAGGTTTTGTGTTGAACGATGGCACTTCCTTGGAAAATGTCGAAGTAAAAATTGACGATGGCCCTTGGGAGTCTGCCAATATGAGCTCTCGCAACACCAAGTATTCATGGAAGCTGTTCAGTTACAATTGGCAAGATCCCAGTCCAGGCGAACACACTCTCATTTCACGGGCAACTGATATCAATGGAAACGTGCAAGCAACCTCAGACGAGTTGCCAGAGAAGGTCAGTTTCTGGGAAGATTTTGCCCAATTTCCTAGAAGGGTCCGTATCTGAGGCACATAGCTCTGCTGGTCCCTCTCACTTGTGGTGTGAGGGGCCTTTAGTATTCCGAGCCTGTATCCTGAAATTCGCCTTAATTTTCGACTCTAGACGGTTTTATCTTTACTCGACTGCGGTTAGAGTCACGTAATTGAGGCTATCCATGACTACATACTTAGTGCTGACTGCAATAGGCGACGACCGACCCGGACTAGTTGAATCCTTGTCCCAAGTCATTACCGAAAATTCCGGTAACTGGTTAGAAAGCAGTATGTCCCAACTTGCGGGGAAGTTTGCTGGCATCTTACGTGTTAGTGTCAACGATGAGGATGCAGAATTGCTGATAAAAAGGCTCAACGAGTTGTCCAACCGGTTGAAGCTTGTTATCGAGCGAGTCGATAGACATGAGAGTATCGAAATTCCTAGCACTGTGAAGTTGAACTTAGTAGGTAATGACAGGCCGGGGATTATCCGAGAAATATCACATGAACTAACCAAAATGGCAGTTAACGTGGCCCAATTGACCACGGAATGTGTTCCGGCGCCCATGGCCGGTGATACTCTTTTCAAAGCTGAAGCGCTGTTGCAAGTACCGCAAGGGCTCAACTTGGACAGGCTACAGCGTGAACTTGAACAACTCACAGATGATCTTATTGTTGAGATTCAACTGGATTAAAGAGGATTGTGCAGGCAGACCTTTACTCGTTTTAGATGGTCGATAATGGTAGCTTCGCGGATCAATTACGCAGGCTTATGGTTTGCCAATCTTTCTCTTTGGAAGCCTGTAAAAGTTCTTCATCCGGATCCACAGCCACAGCTTCAGCGACTTTCTCCAGAAGGGGTATGTCATTGATAGAATCACTGTAAAAAATACTGTTATCGAGCGCTAAATTTTTGTTCAGGCCGAGCCATTGTTCCACTCTTTCTAACTTGCCTTCGCGGTAACAAGGTATACCGGTTATGTTCCCCGTAAATCGGTCATTGACAATTTCAAGGTCGGTTGCCAAGAGCTGATCAACCTTGAATTGCTCGGCAATAGGCTCGGTAATAAAGGCATTCGTGGCAGTAATAATGACGCAGCAATCACCGGCGCTGCGGTGCCGTTCGACAAGTTGCTTACCCTTAACCAGCATCATCGGTAGGGCTTCTTCTTTAATAAACTCACCAAGCAGGCTATTGCGCTGTTGTTTGTTGTAATCGAGAATTGGGGATAACGTAAACTTCACATAGGCGTGCATATCCAGAACACCCTCAAGATAATGCTGATAGAACCCATTGTTTTGTGCCCGGTGAGTGTCCTCGTCAACTAAGTGCTTGCTAATTAGAAATTCTCCCCAGGCTTTATCACTATCTCCAGCTAGCAGAGTGTTATCTAGATCGAATAGTGCTAGGCGTCTTATCATCGGATTGGTATCACTTAAAGATCGTATTATACCTATTGCCGGTCTCACATCGCATATAAATCATCCTTTCCTAAGTTGATTTTTGCACTCGAAAATACCCCTAAACTGCTGAATATTAAAGCAATATAGTTTAGCAAGTGCTGCTTTGGGTTTGATTGAGCAAGAAGCGATGTGAAACAATAGCTGCTTATATTTGTCTAAGGGCTGATGGGTATGATTGACTCGGAGGGTTTTCGCTCCAATGTTGGGATTGTGATTTGCAATCGGCTTGGCCAACTGCTTTGGGCCAAGCGAGTGGGCGAAAGCGCATGGCAGTTTCCTCAGGGTGGGGTCAAAAAAAGCGAGACACTGGAACAGGCTCTCTATCGTGAGCTCAATGAAGAAGTGGGGTTGGCTGCAGAAGATGTAAAAATTCTGCACCAAACCAATGATTGGTTTCACTACCGTCTGCCCAAGAACTTCATTCGCTACCATAAAAACCCGCTCTGTATTGGACAAAAGCAGAAGTGGTTTTTACTAAGCCTAGAAAGCAACGACAGCAGGGTAGAACTCGCAAAATCGGGGCAACCAGAATTCGATGAGTGGTGCTGGGTTAGCTATTGGTATCCGCTTAACCAGGTCATCGACTTCAAACGCGATGTCTATAGAAGAGCCCTCAAAGAGTTAATCACTCCTCTTAATGATTACGTGAAGCAACAATAATTACAATATCCTGAGATTAAGATTAGGATATCGAAAGTTAAAGCGATGCTATGTTGAGAAGCAAGCCCTTCACTCTATAAAGGTTCCTATAAATATGGCTGCCAAGCTTAACGTAAAAAATTATCGGAAATTGGTATGCTGGAAAAACTGCGCAGGATAGTTCAGAAAGTTAACGCAGCTAAGGATTTGCGGTCAGCACTCGGTATTATCGTACACCGGGTGCGCGAAACATTGGAGGCCCAAGTCTGCTCGGTGTACCTTTTAGACACTGATATCAATAGTCATGTATTAATGGCATCAGAAGGGCTCAACGAAGAAGCCGTTGGGCATGTCAGCCTTGCGGTTGGAGAGGGATTGGTCGGCCTCGTTGCCAAACATGCAGAGCCGATCAATTTACAAGATGCATCCCTGCACCCTAGTTACCATTACCTTAAGGGAACAGGTGAGGAAAACTTCCATGCTTTCCTTGGGGTTCCTATTATTCACCATCGGTCCGTGCTCGGGGTGCTCGTTGTTCAACACGACGAGAAGCGCCGATTCGATGAAGGCGAAGAAGCTTTTCTGATTACTTTGTCAGCACAATTAGCGGGGGTAATCGCCCATGCAGAGGCAACCGGCGCTATTGAAGGCATCAGCCCATCTGGACAGAAGACATCTGATACCGTTTTTCCGGGAGTTTCAGCCTCATCCGGTGTAGCTATTGGCCATGCCTTAGTGTTATTTCCAGTAGCTGATTTAAACCAGATTCCTAATCGACCGGCATTAGATACTGAGAAGGAGATCAAATTTTTTAATAACAGCTTGAATGCCGTTCGCAAAGACATGCGTGAACTGCACGGCAAATTAGCAGGACGCGTAGCTGAAGGAGAGCGCCAACTATTCGATGTTTATTTGCGTATGCTAGATGACGATGCACTTGGAAACGAAGTAGTTGAGAGAATAAAACAGGGTGACTGGGCCCAGGGTGCTCTTGCTTATGTTGCTCGTGAGCATGTGCGTAACTTTGAAATGATGGAGGATGAGTATCTAAGTGAGCGAGCGGTGGATATCAAAGATTTGTGTAGTCGAGTTCTGTTCTACCTACAAGAGAAGGAAGTCGTCATCACGGAGTACAGCAACAACACCATATTGGTCAGTGAGGAGCTCACACCGGCTATGCTCGGAGAAGTACCCAAAGATAAGCTGAAAGGCTTGGTTTCTATCAAAGGATCAGGCAATTCCCATGTTGCGATTTTGGCTCGCACTATGGGTATTCCAACCATAATGGGAGCTGTAGATCTACCTTACAATAATCTCGATGGCCGAGAAATCATCGTGGACGGTTACAAAGGTGAAGTTATTAGTAATCCGTCCGATCAATTGCGCAAGCGTTACCTGAACATGATAAAGGAACAAGATCAAATGATTGCAGGATTGGAAGAGTTGAAAGACTTGCCCTGTATTACAGCTGACGATCATCGTGTAAATCTCTGGGTAAACACTGGTCTCATGTCTGAAGCAATGCAATCGCTAGATCAGGGTGCTGAAGGCATTGGACTCTTCAGGACAGAAGAGCCTTTTCTGTTGCGAGAACGTTTTCCGAGCGAACAGGAACAATCAGACATCTATCGCAGACAGTTGAAGGCTTTCGCACCGAAAGTCGTCACGATGCGCACTTTGGATGTGGGTGGTGACAAGGCGCTGCCCTATTTTCCTATTGAAGAAGCAAATCCATTTCTAGGTTGGCGCGGTATACGCGTAACGCTTGACCATCCGGAAATATTTATGGCGCAAATTCGAGCCATGTTGCGTGCCAGTATCGGGCTTGAGAACCTGCAAATCATGTTGCCGATGGTGAGCAATGTCAATGAAGTAAACTCCGCCATGCAACTCATTAAGAAAGCACATCATGAACTTATCTTAGAAGAACTCGAGGTGAATTTTCCACCGATTGGCATCATGATCGAATTGCCTGCGGCGGTATACCAAACACGTACCCTCGCGAAGTTGGTCGATTTCATATCTGTTGGAAGCAACGATTTAACCCAGTATCTGCTGGCGGTGGACAGGAACAACCCGCGAGTTGCAAACCTATACAGTGCAATCCATCCAGCAGTTCTAAGTGCTTTATATCACGTTGTGTCCGAAGCGCAGAAAGAAAAGAAACCAGTGAGTATTTGCGGAGAAATGGCGGGAGATCCAGGAGCGGCCGTGCTCTTGATGGCAATGGGCTTCGATATCTTATCAATGAACGCTGCCACATTGCTGAAGGTGAAATCGGTAATTCGGAGCGTCAGTCTCGAGGCAGCGCAGGATTTGCTTGAACAAGTGATGCAAATGGATGATGCTCAGACGATTCGCAGTGCGGTGGACATGACTCTTTATAATGCGGGTGTCGACAGGTTGCTTCGATCATCAAGAACCAACTAGCATTTTTGGTTTTCTACTGGTTAACATGCAAACGAAAAGCTGACCTCTGAGGGGATTATGCTAATAAAGCCCAAATTATTGCAGCGCTAACCAGAGCATTAAGCTCTTCGTAATATTCATCAGGCCCGGATTATAAATAATGCGGAGACCTCTTGCCTCAGTTTCGTCAGCTATGAGAGAAGATAAGCAGTAAATCTGCTACAGAATGACCATGTCCTTCCCAAGATCTAACTTCGCTGCCCTTTTTCGTGCTTAATCGTTGGATAAGTATAAAAAGTATACGGTCGGGTTAACTCAATTTTTGAAATAATCTATGTGCCTAGCTCTTTAATTTCTCTCGGCATAGTGCTCAATTCGTAATAATGGCAAGCTGTGGGGGAGCCTGCCGAATCATAGTTCTGTTCGCAGAAGCGGGTATCCCCCTTCGCATTTCTAATAAGAGCGGTAGAACACCGAGTGCCGTAGAGCTGCTCCTGGTCTAGGGTAAAGGTTGATGACAGTTGTCTTTCAAGCCTGAGCGTTGCTCCTGTGCTGGGCAAACCCTCGCCGGATGCCTGTTCTTGATCCGCCATCATCTGAATCAACCGATCTGTATTAAGTGTAGGTACTGAGTTAAGCAATGAATGTAATTTTTTTTTGCCGCGCTCTACCTTTGGAGAACTACTATTTAGAAGGCCATTGGAGAGGCCATAGATACCCGGTTCAAGTCGCCAAATAATTTCTTCAAAATTGTTAGCGTAGTAAAGCGCTTCACCATCGCCAATCAACAGATTAAAGCCAGCGAACTTATGGAACTCAGTGGTTATCGCCTCGCAATATTGCTCGGCAGACTGTGAACTCTTTAGGAAATATTTTGTTAAGTCGCCTCGTGAGCGCTGTTTTTTTTCAGGTTGAGAAGGGTCATAAATATTAGTAACAGCGGCGAATCGTCCGCTGCGGGTTATGCCAAGCCAAGTGCCTCCAGCCTGCAAATCTCTTCCAGCAAGTACCTGAGATTGCAGCAACCCGCCCGAGGGGGTTTCCCAAATGTCTGCTTCAGCAGCTGGGCGAGCGTAAAATTCATCACGATTAGCGGCGATAACCAATGGATAACCGGGCTCTGCTAGATGAGCAAAAATTATAAGGCACATGTCGAAATAGCTACAGGAATGAGTGACTGATTGTGCTGCTTCCTTGTCAGGTTAAGCTGTGAAAGGGCCCAGATTTGCAGACAAATAGTTAGGCTGTCAAGGCTGGACTTCACTGAGGGGTCATTTATTTGGCGTTTGATAACAGCAACCTTGTTATACTGCAGTAGCAAACGGTTTTGGTCAGACAAATCTTGTTAATCGCGAGTATCGATGTTTACTTTTCCGCAATTTAATCCTGTCGTCATTTCATTGGGGCCTCTCAGTATCCACTGGTACGGAGTTATGTACATTATTGCGTTTGGTGGAGCCTGGGTACTGGCCTCCTATCGACGCAACATGAAACCTAACCAGTGGAGCACGGATCAAATATCCGATTTGGTTTTCTATGGGGCTATAGGTGCTGTTGTCGGTGGACGCCTGGGCTCGGTATTTTTCTACAATTTTGATCGATTCCTTGTAGATCCTCTGTGGGTATTTCGGGTGTGGGAGGGAGGTATGTCCTTTCATGGAGGGCTCTTGGGTGTGGGTGTTGCGTTCTACTTTTACTCGAAAAGTCTTCGTAAGGGTTTCTGGGAAACTATCGACTTCATTGTACCGTTCGTGCCATTTGGTTTGGGTGCCGGGAGAATCGGAAATTTTATTGGTGGAGAGTTATGGGGACGGCCCACGGATGTTCCTTGGGGAATGGTTTTCCCACATGTTGACCAATTACCCCGGCATCCGTCCCAGCTTTATGAGGTCGCACTGGAAGGTGTTGCTCGTTTTATCTTGTTATGGTGGTTTTCATCGAAACCTAGGCCAAGGTTGGCAGTGTCCGGCGTATTTGCACTGGGGTACGGTAGCTTTCGTTTCTTCATTGAATTTTTCCGAGAACCAGACCAGCAAATTGGGATTATTGCCTTTGAATGGTTGACGATGGGACAATTGTTGTCGGTGCCGATGGCAGCAGGAGGCATGTTATTGCTGTTTCTTTCATACAATAAACAGAAAAATTCGACGGTATTCTAATTAAACTAGTCTAGGATCCTTCAGTTAATGAAGCAGTATCTAGCTCTCAGCCAGCGCATTATCGACCAAGGCTCTTGGGTTGAAAACAAACGCACCGGGAAAAAATGTCTCACAGTGGTTAATGCTGACTTGTCTTATGATGTAGCGAATAACCAGTTTCCCATTATTACTACTCGAAAGAGCTTTTGGAAATCCGCGATAGCGGAACTGCTGGGTTACCTCCGCGGATACGACAATGCCGCCGACTTTCGTAAATTGGGCGCCAAATCTTGGGATGCTAATGCCAACGAGAATAAAGATTGGTTAAGTAATCCCGCGCGCAAGGGCAAAGACGATATGGGGCGTGTCTATGGGGTTCAGGGAAGAAGCTGGCGTAAACCTGATGGTAGCAGGCTAGACCAGCTCCGCAAGGTCGTCGATAACCTTAGCAATGGAATTGACGATCGCAGTGAGATATTGACTTTTTACAATCCCGGGGAATTCGACCTGGGTTGTCTTAGACCGTGTATGCATACTCACACTTTTTCCTTATTGGGGAACACGCTCCATCTGACCAGTTATCAGCGTTCATGTGATGTGCCGCTGGGATTGAACTTCAACCAGATTCAGGTATTCACGTTACTAGCATTGATTGCTCAGATCACAGGTAAGACGCCGGGAATTGCTTATCACAAGATCGTCAACGCCCATATCTATGAAGATCAACTAGATTTAATGCGCACTGTACAGTTAAAGAGAGAACCTTTCCAACCGCCGCAACTACATATCAATTTTGATATAAAGGCTCTAGAAGACATTGAAAGCTGGGTAACTCTGGATGATTTTACGGTGGAGGGCTACAGACATCATGACCCAATTGTCTATCCGTTCTCGGTGTAAATGGAAGCAAATTGAACAGATCGAGTGAGACCTCATGAAACTAGCGCTTATCTGTGCCATGGCTGAAAACCGAGTAATTGGCAGGGGAAACAGCCTACCCTGGCATCTTTCTGAGGATCTAAAGTACTTCAAGCGGGTCACTATGGGAAGCAGCATTATCATGGGACGTAAAACCTGGGAATCGATAGGGAAGGCTTTACCAGGCAGAACCAATATCGTTATAACAAAAGACCCAGACTATCAGGCGGAGGAAGCCCGCGTAGTGCACTCCATCGAGGAAGCTATAAAGGTGGCAGAGAGCGTTTCTGTAATTGATGGTTCAGAAGAAGCCTTTATCATTGGCGGAGCGGAACTTTATCAGGCTGTATTGCCATTGGCCGAACGATTTCACCTGACCCGTGTTCATGCCAATGTTGCAGGGGATACTTATCTTGTTGATTTCGATGAAAGCCAGTGGCAAGAGATTGTTCGTGAAGAGTTCTATAAGGGGGAAACGAATACATATGACTTCAGTATTTGCTTGCTACAGCGAATAGAAGGGGCAACTCACTAGCCTTTAACGATTATTGACATAGGCCTGCGAATTTACGTGCTTTTCTGCATACTATAAGCAACTTCTAATTACCAATTCCCGTAGGGTGGTAATACACGGATCAATCATTTTCATCGACATGTATTCATCGGGTTGATGGGCCTGATCGATATTGCCTGGTCCCATTATAATGGTATCCATACCAAGCTGTTGTAAAAACGGGCCTTCCGTACCGAAGGCAGCACTAATGCCGGTATGCCCGGTGAGTTCTTCTGCGGTTTTTAACAGCGTGCTGTTTTCTTTTGCAAAGAAAGCAGGAACACCGGTAAAGATAGGGGTCATTTCAAACTGAATACCCAGAGGGTTAGTAATCTGTGAAATACGCTCCGAAATTTCTGCTCGCACAGAGTCCATGTGCATTCCAGGGGTGAGCCTGACGTCAAATTCCAATGTGCAATGCCCACAAATGCGATTCGGGTTATCGCCTCCATGGATACTGCCAAGGTTCACTGTGGGATAAGGAATCTTGAAAAGATCATTTGAGTATCGTGCTTTGAGCTCTTTACGGTAACGAATCAATTCACCTATCACTGCATACATAGCATCAAGCGCGTTGTTACCGAGCCCTGGGTCTGAAGAGTGTCCACTTTCTCCCGAAAGGCGAATAGAATCCATCATGATGCCTTTATGCGCCCGCACAGGCCGCATACCGGTGGGTTCACCAATGACCGCTGAGCGGGCTTTCGGTCTACCCAGCTCGGCTAGGGTCTTCGCCCCCTGCATCGAAGTTTCTTCGTCCGCCGTTGCTAGTACGATAAGCGGTTCCCTGAACTTAACATCTAACAAAGGTTTAACTGCCTCCATTATTAGAGGGAAAAATCCTTTCATGTCTGTTATGCCCAGGCCATACATCCTATTGTTTTTCTCGGTAAGACGAAATGGATCAACTGACCAGAGCTTTTCGTCTAGTGGCACCGTATCAGTATGACCAGCCAGCACCAGTCCGCCGGTACCGGAACCGTAAGTTGCTATCAGGTTGAACTTGTTTTTATCCGGTACGCAAGGCACCAGTTCACACATAAATCCCAAGGTTTCAAATTCATTAGCTAAATAGTCTATAACAGACTTGTTGCTCATATCGATGGCTTTGTTAACTGAACTAATACTGGTAAGGTTGACTATCCGGTCCAGATGGGCCAGCAATGATGAGTTACGATCAGGCATGTTAGTGAATTTGTGAAAGCAATTCAGGATTTAGTGGGAGGCTTGACAATCATGTCAGTTTTAGCCGCCATGATATAGTCATTTAGGTGTAAGCCACTAATCTTGTGTGTCCACCAGCACACAGTTACTTTGCCCCATTCGGTTAAAATCGAGGGGTGATGATTCTCCTGCTCTGAAAGGGTAGCGATTTTGTAGGTGAAGTTTAAGGCGTCCTTGAAATCTACGAAATGGAATTCGCGTTTCAATTTTTCGACGCCATCATGAAATTCCCGTTTCCAGACAGGCACGCTCAGTAATAGTTCATTTGCCTGTTCTTCGGTAACCACTGGCGCACCTAACTGACAGGTTTCGCAATGTTTTTCATACAGTGCTGACATATCAGAGGAATTCCTCAAGCACGCTGTTTAGTAAAGCATAGCCGATTTTGGTGGCGGAAACTCTGTTCCCGTTTGTTGAAAGAAAGCCTTTCGATGAGAGGTATTCTACCTTCTTTGCAATGGTGCTAAAAGGGACGCCGGTGCGCATCATAAACAGATCTGTCGAAAACCCCCGCTTGATACGTAATGCATTAAGAAGAAATTCCAGGGCTCTTTCTTCTTTGTGAATCTCTATGCTTTCAGCATCCCGATTACTGCTGTTATAAAGGTAATGAGTCGGCTGCTTTAGCTTACGTGTTCTAAATATAGTGTCGGTCTCTATATTGGTAAGTTTACCGTGGGCTCCAGCACCGATGCCGATGTAGTCGGCGAACTCCCAGTAATTAAGATTGTGAACACACTCCCTACCATGCTGCGCATATGCGGATACTTCATAACGATGAAAGCCGTGATCTTCCATAATTGACAACCCAATCTCCTGAACTTCTTGTATCAAGGATTCCTTTGGGAGTGAAGGTGGCTTTCGGTAGAATACTGTATTCGGCTCGATAGTCAGTTGGTACCACGATAGATGAGTTGGCGCATATTCGATGGCTGTGTTTAGATCATTAATTGCCTGGGTGCAGTCCTGTCCGGGGAGCCCATGCATTAGATCCAAATTCAAATTTTCAAAGCCCGCTTTTTTTGCTATTTCAATTGCGGCTTTTGCTTCTCGACTGTCATGGACTCGTCCCAATGCGCGCAGTTTTTCATCGTTAAAGCTCTGGACACCAATTGAGAGTCGGTTTATGCCTGCTGCTCGGAACTCTTCGAATTTGGTAGCTTCAACCGTCCCGGGGTTCGCCTCAAGAGTGATTTCTGGAGACTTTGCAAGCGTGCTATTTTCTCTTATGTGACCTAGCAATTTTTCGAATGAAGCGGCATCAAACAGGCTAGGCGTTCCGCCGCCGATAAAGATGGAACCAATCTCTTTGTTTTTAGCGCAGGGTATTCGTTCTAACTCGGCATCGAAATCCTCACACAAGGCCTTAATATATTCAGTTTGTGGTAACGCTGTATCGCTAGTGTGTGAATTAAAATCACAGTAAGGACACTTTCGTGTACACCAGGGAACGTGGACTTATAGACTTAGGGGCGGGGTTTCCAGCATTCCAGTAATTTTCGCAACGCCTGTCCGCGGTGGCTTAAGGAATTCTTAATCTCAGCATCTAATTGTGCTGACGTGCATCCGTGAGTTGGCACGTAAAAAAGAGGATCGTAACCGAACCCGTTGCTTCCTCTTTCGGAAAACAGAATACGGCCTTCCCAGGTGCCCTGACAAATCAAAGGCATGGGATCCTTGTAATGAATAAGGTATGCGATGACACATTGAAAGCGAGCTGTTCTGTCTTGTTCCGGTACCTGCTCTAGTTCTTGTAATAATTTAACATTGTTTTCAGCATCAGCAGTGGGACCGGATACGCTAGCGTATCGAGCTGAATAGATTCCCGGCTCACCGTCCAAAGCATCGACTTCTAAGCCGGAATCATCTGCGATTGCGGGTAAACCGGTTTCCATGCAGGCATGTCGCGCTTTAATTAGAGCATTTTCAACGAAGTTGAGCCCGGTTTCTTCTACCTCAGTCACTTCTAGCTCTGACTGTGATATTAGGGCTACTTTTTTCCTACTAAGCATTGAACGTAGCTCTATTAATTTTCCTGGGTTGCCACTGGCTAATACTACTTTTTGCCGATTCAAGCAGATTCACCTCGGGTGATGTGGTAGATCGCAATTTCCCCTAAAAAATTGGGCCAGGCTCTCATATACCAGCTTCCCTGGTGTTGAGAATCGACTACTGTCCTGGTCAGAACCTTGATATTTTTCTGAACACAGAGTTGATCAAAATCCTTCACAGTACAAAAGTGAATATTTGGTGTGTTGTACCACTGGTGAGGTATGAACTTGGAAATCGGCATGCGGCCCTTTATTGCGAGATAAAGTCTACTCTTCCAGTTTCCGAAATTAGGGAAGGTAACAATTCCGTTTCTACCGACTCGTAACATATCGTCGATGAGGGCATCGGGATTACTTAGAGCCTGGAGAGTTTGTGTCAACAATACTGTATCAAAGCCACCTGACTGAAAATTCGAGAGGCCTTGATCTAGGTTCTGTTCAATAACATTGACACCATTTTCAATACAGCGCTCGATATTGGCTTCATCTATCTCGAGGCCAATCTCTCTCACACCCTTGCTGGTCTTTAGATAATGCAATAAGCCACCGTCACCGCACCCTAGGTCCATCACGCGGCTCCCTGGAGTAATCCATTTCTGAATGATTTCTAGATCAGGTCGCATCGCTAACGATCTCCTGGTGTATTCGCTTCAGATATGCCGAAAATGCCTTTATATACCTCGGGATGGGAAGTAAGAACGCATCATGTCCTTGGTCGGCTTCTATCTCGAGGTAAGTCACTTCTTTGCCGGCTTTTAGCAGATCGTTGACTATTTCCCGAGAGCGTTCAGGCGGGAAGCGCCAATCCGAGCTAAAAGAGATCAACATGAATTTACAATTGCTGTCAGCAAATGCCTTACTGAGATCTCCGTCGAAGTCTACTGAGGGGTCGAAGTAATCTAACGCTTTAGTCATTAATAGATAGGTGTTGGCGTCAAAATTTTCGGAGAATCGTTCGCCCTGATAATGAAGGTAGCTTTCCACTTGGAAATCGACATTGAAACCAAAACTCAGTTTTCCTGTACGCAAATCACGGCCGAAGCTGGCTTGATCACTCTCAAAATCCGTAACGGATTTACCGAACTTGGCGCGCATGGCGCTATCGGACAGGTAGGTAATATGGCCCACCATACGCGCTAGCATTAATCCTTGCTTAGGGTAAGTTCCTTCCTCTAGGTAATTACCCTCATGAAAATTTGGGTCGCTCGTTATGGAGTGTCGAGCTACTTCATTGAATGCTATATTTTGCGCGGATAGCTTCGGCGCCCCCGCGATACAAATTGCATTAGCAAGCCGCGCCGGATAACTGATGGTCCAGCGTAACACCTGCATACCACCGAGACTGCCACCAATCACGGCCGCCCATTTCTCAATACCCAGTCGGTCCATTAACATGACTTGGCTCTTGACCCAATCCCTTACGGTCACAACCGGAAAGTCTGGCCCATAGTGTTTACCGGTTTGTGGATTAATTGAAATTGGGCCGGTGCTACCGGCGCAGCCTCCTAGATTATTAAGGCATACCACGTAAAATAGCTGTGTATCGATAGCTTTGCCGGGTCCGATACAACTCTCCCACCAACCCGCTTTACTTTCATCCATACTATGGTACCCGGCAGCATGATGATCGCCGCTCAATGCATGGCAGATAAGAATGGCATTCGACTTGTTTGCGTTTAACTCACCATAAGCTTCCACCATTAAATCGAAGGCAGGTAATACCTTACCGCTGCGCAGAGTCAACGGTTCGTCGAAATGGTATGCCTGGGATTCAACCAGGCCTACAGAATCTATTGGAATTGATTCGGGCATAATTTTGAAAAAAGGTGCCTAGCAATTATTGCTGGGCATCCCGTATGAATGTTAGCGACACAGGGATTGTTGTGGGCCGCCTGATCCTTACTCGTTTTAGTCGGCTGGTATGACCGGTAACAATAGTAATATCACTTTGATTGACTTGAAACTGTTTAGACAGAATCCTAACTAGTTTTTTGTTTACCTTACCGTCGATTGGTGCGGCTGGTAGGCGAATTTTCACGGTGTCACCCGCGATGCCTACGAATTTCCACTCGCGGGATACGGGCTGGATCTTGCAGCTCAGATATAATTTGTCTTCCTTCCAACGGCAGAGCAACTTACATTCCTGCGTATTATATTCCTATGACCACGGCTGTCAGTTGTTCGGTTATGCCGAATGTCCGGATTAGAGCGTTCTGGATCAGTCTAATGATGATGAAAATAAAAATAGGTGAGAAATCAAGTCCTCCAATAGGAGGCACTACTTTACGCACCGGGGCCATTACTGGTTCGGTTAGTTGCCAGATCAACCGAAGAATGGGATGAGGATTCACGCTGCCCGAGAACAACATAACAAACGACATGATTATAGATGCGATAATCGCATAGTAATAGATGTTAATTGTGAAATAGATAACGCCGACGAACGCCCAGGTTACAATGAATCTGATACCGGGAATGCCACCACCGTAAAGAAGTATCAAGACGCATATTGCAGCGGCTTCGACGACAAGAGCCAGTATCAGGCTGGAAAAATCGATCCCTAGGTACCCTGGAATGAAACTTCGAAACAACTTAACGGCAGGATCTGTCAACCGGATCACGGCCTGTGATACTGGATTATAGAAATCTGCCTTGGCAATTTGTAGCAGGAAACGAAGTAGAATCGCTAAGAGATAGAGTCCTCCAAGCGCATTAAAGATTAATGCGGCTGAACTATTTAATACACTCATTTCAAAATCCTGCTACTTGTTTCCAAACTCATTTGCTAATTCTATAGATCGGTCGCGTGCTGCCTGTAAGGCTCGCTCAACCAGTTCCTTTAATTTTCCTTCTTCAAACATATTCAATGCCCGTTCAGTTGTGCCGCCCGGTGAGGTAACGTTGCGTCGTAATTCTGAAACATCTTCTTCGCTACTTATAGCTAACTCGGCTGCACCAGCCGCTGTTTGATACACGAGCGCATTCGCCGTTTCATCACTCAGCCCCATTTCTCGTGCGGTATCCCTCATAGCCTCTATAAAAAGGAAAAAGTAAGCCGGACCACTTCCTGATACAGCTGTTACCGTGTCTATATCTGATTCATCATCTACCCAAATGCATGTACCCACGGCTCTCATCAGCATTTCCGCAAGCTCCTTTTGGCGGCCAGAAACATTCGCATTGGCAAAAAGGCCGCTAATTCCCTCACCGATAAGGGCAGGAGTATTCGGCATGCAACGCACGATAGCATGCTGGCACCCCAGCCAATTTTGCAGGAGCCCAGTAGTTATACCAGCAGCGATGGAAACGATTAGCGGTGATGTTGCGCTTTTATCCATTTCTAAGTCAGAACAGACTCTTTTCATGACTTGGGGTTTTACGGCCAGTAACATTACATCGGCAGAATCAGCGATTTGTTGGTTGGTGGTAGCAGATACCCCGCAGCTTTTTGCCAGCTCTTGCAACTTTTTTTCATCGATATCAGAAGCTAAAATCAAAGACGGAGTCACGCCTTTCGCCAACAATCCACGGATCAAACTACTCGCCATGTTGCCTGCGCCGATAAAGCCTATTGTGTCGCTGTTCACCCTGTCTCCTTGGCCACAATGTGCGGCTCGTGCGGGCTATTCTATCTCAATCGCCGGGGGCTGGATAATCCGAAATGGTCACTTAAAAAAATAATTAAGGATTAAGATTTATGCACGCGGCCCAAAAATGGCAGAGCCCAACCGCACCATGGTGGAACCTTCAGCTACAGCTGCTTCAAAGTCATTAGTCATACCCATAGAAAGTGTATCCATCGATGTGTAACTTTTTTTGAGGGCTTCAAATGCCAGCTTTAGCTGGTGGAAGCAGTTACGTTGGGACTCTAGATCTGGCAGTGGAGCTGGTATCGCCATCAGACCGCGCAACCGAAGATTAGGCAGTGAGGTAATAACGCTGCACACGTTTTTGGCGGGGTCTAGCTCGGCGCCGGATTTGTTTTTTTCATTTGACAAGTTGATCTGCACGCACACGTTAAGTAGGGGGCGAGATTCTGGGCGCTGATCATTTAAGCGGCGAGCGATCCTCTCCTGGTCGATGCTATGCACCCAGTCGAAGTGTACTGCAATTTTCCGGGTTTTGTTGGCCTGGATCGAGCCGATGAAATGCCAGCTCAGATCCAGGCCAGTCAGATTTTTGATCTTCTGTTCGGCTTCTTGGAAGTAGTTTTCTCCAAAATCCCGGATTCCAGCTGTCGCCGCCTGGCGAATTTTGTCTTCGGAATGTTTCTTGCTTACGGCAAGCAAACTGACGGAACCAGCTGGGCGCCTGTAGCTCTCCTCAAACCCTCTGATTTTTAGGCTCACTTCTGAAATATTTTCTGCGATACTAGCCAAGTTGTTACCAGATATTTAACCTTGATGAGCTCGGGAAATTGGTTGACGGAAAGCTAATATAATGGGCGTCATCATTGATTGCGTCAGTTAATTTTGGCTTTTCGCATTGAATTCCGAAAACCAATTTTCGAGGATGATCTGTGCCGCTATGTCGTCGATGGTGGTTTCTTTCCTGGTGCTATGGGTGGCCGTAACGATTTTTTCAATCGCCGCTTTGGAAGAGAGGCGTTCGTCCATCCCAAAACTGGGGAGGTTAAAGCGACCATTCAACCGGTAAGCAAATCTGATAGCGCGCAAAAGCAATTCGCTCTCGGTACCATCGAGGTTGTAGGGTAAGCCAACTACAAACAGGCCCGGTTTCCATTCGTCGATCAGTCTTTGAATTTGATTCCAATCAGGAATCCCATCTTTGGCCTTAAGTACAGCGACAGCTTTTGCTGTTGCTGAAATGCTTTGTCCAAAGGCGACTCCAATGCGCTGTGTTCCATAATCAAAGGCCAGCGCCGTAACTGGCTCGTCGCAATTACTTGGCAGTATGTCTATTATCATAGTATCGGTTTATAGAATTGGCGGTTTCAGGAGTGACCGGCTTCGGGAGATATCTGTTGAAGGTTTATTCCCAAAAGGCTTGCCGCCGCTTCGGCTTTACCATTGTAATTATCGGAGAAAATAAGTTCTGCATTAGCCGGAGTGGTTAGCCAGGTGTTTTCAGTAATCTCTCTTTCTAGCTGGCCAGCTTCCCAACCGGCACATCCGAGGGCCACAAGGTAATTTTCAGGGCCGGACCCCTTGGCGATATCCTGCAGGATTGTCCTCGATGTGCAAATAGTTATCTCCGGCGTAACTTCGATAGAAGATTCCCACTGCTGCCCAGCATCGTGGATGATGAAACCCTTGTCTCGCTCGACCGGGCCTCCCGCTAACACAGGCCGTTCCCGAAAAAGGCTATTCTCGGTAGAACATATGATATCTAATTCAGCGAAGATATCGGCCACACAGGCTTTTAAAGGTTTGTTAATAACAATGCCCAGCGCACCTTCTTCATTGTGTTTCCAGAGGTAGGTCACCGTATTTGTAAAATAAGGGTCCAGCATCTGCGGCATGGCGATAAGGAACTGATTCTCGAGATATCTTGTGTGAATGTTATCGTTCATGAAACTCAACCGGTAGAGGCTTGATTTAGAAACTAGTCAGGGCATTGCCCTCATGGAACTGCCAGGTCCGAATAATCTCGAGTATATCAACTTCGTCGCGCATTGCCTGCGGGAACGGCTGGAAAGGCGCTGCTAGTTCTACAATCTCAATAGCAGCCTGATCTAGAACTTTGTGTTGGGAGGGTTTCATGACCTGGATTCTTTTAACTTCTCCATTAGGGAGCAGGGCTACTAACAACCTCAGGCTGCCATAGATTTGTTCTCTCCTTGCCTCCTCGGGGTAGTTGATATTGCCAATTGCTTCGATGCGTCGGCGCCAGTTGTCAAGATAGAGAGCGTCATGGCTCTTTTTAGTAGATGCTGATGAAATCGTGTATCGGCGGGGGCGCTTGTCATAGGCTTGTCTTCGTATATTTAGTTGTTCCTGCATACTCGTAATGGCGACGCTCAGTTTTTTCGAAGTTGATTCTTCAGAAGCCGGTTGCTGTTTTTCCGGCTCTAGCACTTCCAGCTGTTGATTGATCTTATCTTTTCCTGCGGATGTAGAGATGATGGCAATATTCTGCATTTCCGCTTCATTAGCTATGTCGACCACACCGGGTACTGGCAGAACTTTCTGGATAAGATTATTGTTAAAATCTAATTTAAAAGGCTTAATGGGGGCCAAAGCTTCATCAATAGCTCTGTCGCCATTCTGGCTTTCGCGTGTCTCGAAGCGGACATCGTCTGGAGGGAGGATGCTGTGGTGTTGGGCGAAAGTAAGCTCTAACGCATTATTGTTGTTAAGCTTTCCAAAATAAGTAAAGCTAACGCCAAGAATAACAATCGCATGAAAACAGACAGAGAGGAAAATGGTAAAACCAAAACGTTCTCTTGAAAGATCTTCATCGGCGGTGGCCATTTGAATTCCTCTCTTCGTAACTTAATTTGCCTGCTCTGTATTCAGTTTTTGCTGGATACAATCCATGAGGCTACTTGCGATATTTAGGTTAAAAGCACGATCGATTTCCCTTACGCATGTGGGGCTGGTGACATTTATTTCGGTGAGATAGTCTCCGATGACGTCCAGCCCGACAAAGAGCAACCCTCTTTCTTTCAAAATAGGGCTAACCTGGTCGCAAATCCAGCGATCTCTTTCGCTAAGTTCTTGGGCTATACCGTTGCCTCCAGCAGCGAGATTGCCACGTGTTTCTCCTGTCGCGGGAATGCGTGCTAGTGCGTACTCTACTGGGCTCCCATCTATCATGAGTATTCGTTTATCCCCATTCTCTATCTCGGGAATGAATTTCTGGGCCATGATTTGTCGATTACCGCCTTCAGTAAGAGTTTCGATAATAACGCTTGAGTTCGAATCGTCATTCTTTACACGGAAAATGGATGCTCCGCCCATGCCATCTAGCGGTTTATATATTACGTCCTCGTGCTCTTGATGGAATGCCTTTAGTTTTTCTTCGGAACTTGCGACTAGGAATGGTGGGCAGCAATGGGGAAATTGGGTGGAGAATATCTTCTCATTACAATCACGCAGGCTTTGTGGGTCATTCACAATGAGCACGCCATCTTGTTGAGCCCGTTCCAGCAGGTATGTCGTATACACATAGTCAAGATCAAATGGTGGATCCTTTCGCATAAGTATGACATCCAGTTCTGTAAGGGCTTGATCGCTTTTGCTCCCGAACGTAAACCATTTCTTTTCGTCGTCCATGACAGACAGAGTTTGCATCCTTGCAAATACCTCTCCCTGATCCATGTAGAGATCTGATTGCAGCATATAGTGAATTACCCAGCCACGACTCTGCGCTGCCAGCAACATTGCCAGTGTTGTATCCTTCTTCACAACAATGGATTCAATAGGATCCATCACTACACCAAGTTTGATACTCATTGGGAAATTCTCTGCCTGGGAACGGTTTAACTAGTTGAGCCGATTGGCTTGGAATTGTTATACAAAATCATATCTCACTTTATTGCTAGAAGCGATGTCATGGAAATAGAGTGACTGACAGGCTTCGATTTTTGGGTGCATACAATGCGTCTGGTCTATAATAGACGTTTTTCAGTAGGTGTTGCTAGACAGTGAAAGTATTAGGATTTACTTGGGGTGTGGGCGGTGTACTATTGTTATTGCTGTTCGCAATTTATCGATTAGCCCCAATGGCTTTGGCTCTCGAGGATTCAACGATGACTCTTTTGCACTGGACAGTCTTGGCTTTCTTCGTTGCCTACATGGCTTACACAGAGGGGTATAAGGGGTTTCACCATGGTTTCGCGCCCCGCTTAGTAATTCGGGCAATTTATTTGCGGAATAATCCCCGTATTCTTCATGTTCTACTCGCCCCTTTGTTTTGCATGGGATACATCTACGCCACTAGAAAGCGTAAAATTATTTCAATTGGTCTCACGCTGATGATCATTTGCTTTATTTTGATTGCTCGCATACTGCCACAACCTTGGCGGGGCATCATCGATGCTGGGGTGGTTGTTGGTCTTAGCATTGGTATAATTTCTATCACCTACTTTATTTTTTTGGCTATTCTTAATCCCCAAGCTATCGAAATATCTGCTGAACTATCCGATGACGCATAACGAGATAACAAAACCATGAGTACCGCTTTGCAAGGCGAAGATCAAATTGAATATAACAAAAGTTGCGCGATAATCGTCACTTATAATCCAGACATAACCCCCCTGTTAAAATTATTGCGTCAGTTAAACAAGGAAACAGATTTTGTAGTGATTGATAATGGATCTCTTGGGATCGAACGATTGGCAGAATCTATTACCGCCTATAAAAAATGTCAGGAAATTATACAACTGGGAAATAATGAGGGGGTAGCCAAGGCCCTTAATATAGGCATCAAGTGGGCTTTGGACAAAGAATACGAATACGTATTCTTGTTTGATCAGGATAGCAGCCTGTGTGATCTGTTCGTAAGCCGCATGATTTCTGCTTACAAGGACGCATGTCAGAACAGTCAGAATCATATCGCGGCAGTGGGTCCGCGCATTATTAATCCTCGAACTATGCGCCAAACACCGTTTAAATTGTTTAACAGACTAATGTTACGCTCTGACATGTTATTTACGAATAGTAATACTCACTATATTGCCGATTTTCTTATTACCTCTGGCACTCTGCTTGTCTTGAGGTATATTGATGAAATAGGTGATATGAAGGAAAAATATTTCATCGATAACATTGACTTGGAATGGTGCTTTCGAGCCAAATCAAAAGGGTTTGACCTCATAGGCACCGATGCTGCTGTCCTTTACCATGCGATTGGTGAGCACAGTTTTAATCCGTTAGTTAGGACAGGAATAGTCGCGCAGCATAATCCCGCCCGTACTTACTATTCCAGTAGGAACCGTACTCACCTGTATAGCGTGACATACTGCCCATTAGGTTGGAAAATTCGAGATATGGTCCGGTTTTTTATCAAGTCTGGATGGCTGCTTTTATCGTCTCATGAACGCAAGCAGTATTGGCTTAACATACGTTCTGGGATTAAAGATGCTAAATATCTAAACTGACTCAAATGAGGACTGAACCAAAAATTGCGATATTGCTTTCTACGTATAATGGTAGCAAGTATCTCATAGAGCAACTAGATTCTATTCTTGACCAGTCTTATTTAAATTATGTGATCGTAGCCAGGGATGATGGTTCCTGCGATGACTCCCTTAAAATTCTTGATAAATATTCAAAAAAGTTTACCGATAAATTTCATTTATTAGATCAAGATAATCTTAATCGAGGAGCGAGTGGCAGTTTTTCCTACCTGATTGAATATGTCCTTGAAAACCAGGAACTACTGGGCCTGGCTTCAGCTTACATGATGTTCTGCGATCAGGACGATATATGGTGTGCGGACAAGATTGTTACGCAGGTAGTGGCAATGCTTGAAGCGGAGGAAGGTCAAACTGGGAAGGAGTCATTGCCATTGCTGATTCACAGTGATTTGTGGGTGGTGTCTGAAGAGAAAGCACTCATTGCCAAATCACTAGTAAGTTATCAAGGACTAGAAATTGACCGCAATCGGTTTTCCAATCTAGTGATCAGCAACATAGTTACTGGCTGCACAGCGCTGATAAATGAAGCCCTGGCTCGCAAAGCAGTACCGGTTTCCAGGCAGGCGATCATGCATGATTGGTGGCTGGCCTTGGTGGCGACTGCCTTTGGAAAGCTGGTTTTTATAGAAAGACCTTTAGTTTACTACCGCCAACATGGTACCAACACCATAGGAGCCAAGGAGTCAGTAAAATCTACGCCAATGCAAAGTTCATTTTGGCAGGAAACATTCGCATGCAAACCTAATCAGCATCTATCTGAAGTGGCGTGCCAAGCCGCCGATTTCCAACAACGATTTGGCCGGTATCTAAACACACGGGATAATATTGGGCTACGAATTTCTATGTGTATGGGCGCGAGGGTCGGGATACTGCAACGAATATTTTACAGGGTGGCGCGGCGATTCTAGCCTTGATGCGAAAACAAGCCCCGTAAAGTGGCTTGAAATTTCTCGTCTGAACATTCGTGTGAAATAGATTGCAAACCCGCTGAACGAACGCGGCGCCACAATTTTTCATCTCGGTATAGGCGGACACACTGCGCGGCAAATTTCGGTGCTCCATCACCGACTAGCAATTGCTTCCCGTGTTTCCAGCCAAGTTGTTTGGCAAGCAGGCCGGTAGTAACGCTAGGTATACCACGCGATGCTGCTTCGTGTACCTTGTGTGGTATACCTGCAGCAAATCGAGTTGGGGCAATTAACAAGCGACGATCGTTGTAGGTACTTGTAATAGAGTCCAGCCTGCCTAGGAACTGTACGTTTCCACACTCGATGGTTTTCAAGGAGGGAGCGGAACAGTCTCCCACAACATATAACTCGATACCGGGAATTTCCTGTTCTATGATAGGTAATACGTTTATGACGAACCATAGCAATGAATCAACATTTGGTGATCCTTCGTCTCGCAATGCGCCTACAAATAAAATCCCACTGCGTTCATCAAACCCTTTGTTGCCAGGTTCCGCCTGAAGGGCGTGGCCGAGAACTACTGTGTTGGTGTAACTGGCGTGTTTGTACAAGTCTGCTTCCATTTTTGAGACTGAGATGACCTTCTCGGCATTCCTGGCTTGGTTTAACTCTTTTGCTATCAGTTTCTGTTTTTCATCCTCTGTTATAGCCTGACCCAATAGTTCCATTTTCATGATATCCCGTGGCGCAAATATGGCCTCGGCATCGTAAAAAACTTTGCTGCCCTCTAGAAGAGCTGGATCCTGATCAACTATATTGTTGAAGAATTCCATGTTATGAAGCCGGCTCACCATAATATACTGATAAAAGTTTTTCCGTTTCTCCAGCAAGGGTATTAGCCCGGCGCGTCCTCGATCCAGCAGTACTTCGATAGTAGAATCCAAAGTGCTGTAAACAGCACCCCAATCATCCACAGGAAACTGCAGTGGATAGAAGCTCACGTTAAGATTCAGCTCGCATAGGCTATTGAGGATATGGGCACTTCGGGGATAACCAGACCCTAAGCTCGGATGGGGAACACAATCATCTATTACCAGGATGTTTGGATGCTTGTTATTAATTCTTGCCGTTATCGAATTCGTACCGTCGTTTGCCAACTTGTTGCTCAGATATTCTGGGTGCTTGTCACAAAGAATTTGTTGATGTTTCCGTTGCAGTTTCGATGCTCCTTCCATGCCACCGGAGCTGGCAAACTCATAGTGCGTAATATTCACCCTGGGATTGTAAATGATGCGCTTACCCCGCTTCTGTAGCCGAATGCAAAAGTCTGATTCTTCGTAGTAGGCGGGTGCAAACGCCTCGTCGAATGCGCCAAGCTTGTGGAATTCATCACATCGAAACAACAAGAAGGCACCGGAACAATAGTCCACATCCCTCTGGAACATGAATTCTGGTTGCATAGGATCTTGTCCTCGCCCATAACCAAGACAAGCACCATCATTCCAGATTATGCTGCCTGCTTCCTGCAAGCTACCATCGAGTAGTTTGATCTTGGCCCCAACTGCGCCGATGCTACTATCACTCTTAAGGGTATTAATAGCAGTGGAGAGGGTTGCTTCTTCTATAACCGCATCGTTGTTGAGCAGTAACAGGTATTTTGTTTTGACCTGCTCGGCGGCTTGGTTAACGGCTCTAACGAAACCGAAGTTTTCCTGGTTACGGATGATCTGTGCGTTTTCAATGTGTTCCAACAATTTTGGTGTCTCATCCGAGGAATTGTTATCAACAATAATGAGTCGGAAAGAAACATCTGCAAACTCTAATAGAGAACGGAGGCACAGCAGGCTTAGCCGGGCTTGGTTATAGAAAACCAGAACAACGGTTAGGGCGGGGTGGTCTAGAGTCGGGAATTTCAACGTCTGATCAGAAGCAAAAAATTGTTTCAGGTCTGCTTTGGCTCTAGTGTCATATTCGGCTTTAGTGCCAGCCGATCCATTAGCGGGCGCACCAAATTTTCCGACAAGTATCTCCCCTGGAGGTTCAGTTTCATCGAATTCTTCGGGTGTTGTATCGTTACCAGGTGGTTCTGTAATTTCTTCAGAACTTTGCTTGGATGGAGTGAAAAGCGAGCGCAAGAGGCGAAGGGGACTAGTAACTTTCCAACTAAGAGAGTTCAAAATTAAATTCTGGGCTTGCACCAATTGAGTAATATGTAAAGTCAGATGTTCCGATTGATCTTCTAATCGCGCAATGTGTGAGCTCAGATGTTCCGATTGATATTCTAATCGCCCAATGTGTGAGTTCAGATGATCTAATTGGTCTTCCAATTGCACAATATGTAAGTTCAAATGTTCCGATTGATCTTTCAGTTGCGAGATGCGTAAGGTTAGATCTTTTTCCATAGTCTCTTTGGTATGGGTCAAAGTATCTAGCTCTGCCCGGCTGGCCAACAATTCTGAATCTTTCTTCTGAATTTTTTTTCGTGAAATTTCCAATTTCTGTTGGCTGTGCTCTAGAATATCGTTTAGCTTGCCACTTTTTTTGTATTCTTCTTCGAGCCGATTATTTGTAGTGCTCAGCTGCCCAGCAAGATCATTTATGGAGGCAGACTGATCAAGTTCCCCAATGAGCTGGTTAATATCCTCGCCAGTCCAGAGTGGCTTCCATTTTTCGAAAATAGCGGCGCGCGCTTTTCCCAGCTTGTTGTTTGCACTATATCGGTGGGAATGATCTCCTGGCTCGGTATCCGAATCACCGCCCTGCCGGTAGTAGGCTGATATCTTGTCGATGTGATGAAAGTTGGTGTCTCTACTCAGTTGTAGCCAGAAGTCCCAGTCTTCATAGATATTGAACGCTTCGTCAAATCTGCAGCCTTTTTCTACAAGTGAGCGAGCGAAAACCATAGCGTGAATCGGAATGTAGTTATCACGCATTAAGGTAATCGGATCATAGTCACGTTCAAACACATAAGGGATATCTTCTCCTTCCGCATCAGTTTTTTGAACACTACTATAAGCAGCCTTACTATCGGCGTGGTTATTAAGGTAGTTCACCAGTGTTGTAATGTGATCTGTATCGATCCAGTCGTCGTCATCCAAGAACATCAGGTAATCACCGGTAGATGCTTCCAGTCCTGCGTTTGCTGCCTCGGACCGTCCTAATGGTCTTTCAAGGCAAACCATTACCGTGTTTAAGGATTCAATTAGGTTTTTGAATATGGATAAATCGCTATTGGCTGCATTGACCAAGATGAGTTCAATATGGGGATAAGTTTGCGAGAGTACTGATTCAAGAGTATGGGTCAGCACGGGGCGCCCAATTGTGCGGCAGATTATAGAAACCAGTTTCTTCTGTCCCGATGCATTTTCAGTAACCATAAAAGGAAGGATTCTGGTTTATTTCCATTGCGTCAAGCAATTTAACGCTCATCTATTCTATGTTTGCTAGTAGCAATCTATCCAATGCTGCTCCGACAACATGCCCAATAAAATCCAGGAACAGGGTGTCGAGATTCACATTAAAGTAGTTTTCAGTCCGATTGCCAAAAGCAAGTAGAGCCAGTATTTCACTATTACTAATTACTGGGCATAAAGCAGTTGAAAGAATTTTCTGGTCAGAGTCGGGGAACAGATAAGCCAGATGTTCCTCAGTCACAGCGCCGCAATGGGTGCGTTTGAGTCTGAATACATCGTTGAAATCTTTCTTTAGGTTTTCAAGTGATTCTACTTTTATTGGTTGTGAGACATTCAGATCGGGATGTTCTACTAGGATAATCTGACAGGCATCGATGTTGTCATGTTTAAAGAGCTGATTCCGGGTAACTTCTGCAATTTCGGTCACGTTCCCAGCGCGCATTAATGAAAGAACTAGACTGCGAGTTGTCTCGAAAAGGTTATCGTTGTTACGGGCGTTTTTGAGTAGATCATTCAGTTTATGACGGGCTTCGATGCCTCGATCACGCAGGATGGTGACTTGTTTTTCCAGTAAGGAGATGGCCTTACCACTCTCATGTGGCAGAGAAAGATCGGCAAGCAGGTCTTCCTGCCGAATAAAAAAATCAGAATTGTTGCGGAGATAAGCCACGACCTGCTCTTCAGTCAATCTCGATGCGCTCGTGCCATTTTCACTGCCAACTTGTTCTGCGGCTGAAGTTTCATTACTCATAACTCGATTGTCCCCTCATATACGGTGCTCACCGGGCCTGTCATTAGCACCGGAGAAGCTTCTCCTCGCCACTCGACGATCAGATGACCGCCCCGCAGGTTCACCTTGACCGTATCATCTAAGGCTCCCAGTAGGCAACCGGCCACCATGGCAGCACAGGCACCCGTCCCGCAGGCTAGGGTTTCTCCGGCCCCACGTTCGTATACTCGTAAATTGATCTCGCATCTGGAGATAATTTGCATGAATCCGACGTTCACTCCCTGCGGGAAGTCGCTGTGATTTCCTAGCCCTTCTCCAATATCTTTTACGGCAGTCTTGTCAAGGTCTTCAGCTATAATAACTGCGTGGGGATTCCCCATCGATAGTGCACAGAATTCCACCGTGGTCTCGTGTCCATCTATTGTTATTAAGCGCGTGTAAGTCTTGGATACTAAATTAGTTTGGAAGGGAATTTCTTCGGGCTTAAATATTGGTTGGCTCATATCTACGGTGACCTCTTCTTGGTCGTTCATGCGAAGAGCTAACACACGGTTAACAGTTTTCACCGTAAGTGGATTCTTGTTGCTGAGCCCTTTTTGTCGAATGAAACTAGCTAAGCAACGAGCGCCATTGCCACAGTGCTCCACTTCGTCTCCGTCAGCATTGAAAATCCGGTAATTGAAATCAATACCAGGGCTGCTGGGTGGCTCAACTTGTAGGAGCTGATCAAAGCCTATACCGTAATGTCGGTCGGCGAGTTGTCGAATTTGTTCAGTGGTCAATGATGCGCCATTGGATACCAAATCCAATACTATGAAATCGTTTCCCAATCCATGCATTTTTGTAAATGGAATTTGCATACTTTGATTCTCATTCACGCTATTCCGGTAAGCAGGACTCGCCGGCAAACAGTTCAGTAATCGTTTCTCGTGGGCGCACTAGGTAACTCTTATCGCGGTCAACCATAATTTCGGCGGAACGGGGTCGTGTATTGTAGTTTGAGCTCATAGCAAAGCCGTAAGCGCCCGCTGATCTGACAGCCAAAAGATCGCCGGCCTTAATACATAATACTCGTTCTTTGCCTAGAAAATCGGAAGATTCACACACAGGTCCTACAACATCATAGGTAATTCCATCACCCTGGCGTCTGTTCACCGGAATGATCTCCTGCCACGCTCCGTATAGAGCTGGCCTCAGTAAATCATTCATGGCTCCGTCAATAATTGCAAAATTCTTGTGGTTGGTTTGCTTAAGATATTCTACTTTCGTTATAAAAATCCCTGCGTTTGCCGAAATCGTTCGGCCAGGTTCAATTAGTAATGTCATTTCCCGGTTAGCGAACCGACTTCTGATCATCGCAATCAGTTCAGAAGGATGTGGAGGTTCTTCTTCCCCATAGGTAACCCCTAGTCCACCGCCCACGTCAAAATGAGTCAGCAGTATGCCTTCATCGGCCAATCGGTCAGCCAAGGTCAGCAATCGATCGGTAGCGTCCAGAAAAGGTTCGACACTTGTTAACTGTGATCCTATATGGCAATCGATACCAAGAATTTTTATTCCTTCTAGGATGGCGGCACGACGATATATGTCGATCGAGTGTTCATAAGGAATGCCGAACTTATTTTCTTTTTGGCCGGTAGAAATGTAAGGGTGCGTATCTGTATTCACATCTGGATTTACACGCACGGAGATAGGTGCTTTTTTGCCCAGTCTCTGGGCAATCCGGTCAATACGGTCCAATTCGGCTCCTGACTCGATATTGAAGCAATAAATACCCAGTTGCAGAGCTCGTTCGATTTCAGCTTCGGTCTTACCTAGACCTGAAAAGATTACTTTGCTGGTATCACCTCCGGCCGCGATCACCCTTTCTAGTTCTCCCCCGGATACTATATCGAAGCTGGCACCGAGGCGGGCAAGAACGTTTATGACTGCCAAGTTAGAATTCGCCTTAACGGCAAAGCATATAAGATGAGGGCATCCCTCAAGTGCTTCCTGGTAAACACCGTAATGGCGTTCCAAGGTGGCTCGAGAGTAAATAAAACAGGGAGTACCGTATTTTTGGGCAATATCTGCAACAGGTACCGCTTCGGCAAACAGTGAGTCGCCTTTGTAATTAAAATAATCCATTGGTTGTTTAACGATTTGATTATTTGGTATCCCTCGATAGAGGGCAGTTATTTAGAGGCGAGTGTAAGCTCGACTTGTTCGGGGCGAGTTAAACCGCCTTTCTGGCCACAATGTGCAAGAAATAATGCAAATACGCCAATTAGCAATAAACTAATAATTCGGTTCATTGTTGAGTAACGCGTTTAGTAGCCTCAGGGAGGCGGCGATTATAAACTGTCGGCGCCTATAAACACAGTCAATTTTGATCTTCTTCAAAAAACTGTATGTTATTCTAGTTCACTGATTTATATGAATATTATATTGTTTCTCTTGTTGTCTTGAAAATTCAATAGCACATGCATTATAGTTGCCGCTCCAAATTTTACAGATATGGCTTCACCCCATCGACCCTCTTAATTAGGAGGAGTTCGCTGATAAAAAATTAGGACTAGAAAGAAAATGATTGAAATAGCTAATCTCACTAAAAAATTTGACCAATTTACCGCTATTAATGATCTTAATTTCAATGTGCAAGAAGGTGAAGTATTAGGTTTCCTCGGTCCAAATGGAGCAGGTAAATCCACGACAATGAAAGTCATTACCGGCTTTCTGTCCCCTACAGCCGGGACCGTAACTATCGACGGCTTTGATATATCTGCCAATCCCATGGAGGCTAAGGCATTGATAGGCTATCTACCCGAAGGTGCACCTTGCTATGGAGACATGACGACGCAGGGGTTCCTGAATTTCATAGCTCAGATACGGGGTTATCGGGGAGAACAAATAGTCACTCGAGTGCAACATGTCATCGAAGAAGTGGAACTACAATCGGTCTGTCAACAAACCATCGATACTTTGTCCAAGGGATTCAAAAGACGCGTGGGATTAGCCCAGGCGATTATGCATAATCCCAAGGTATTGATCTTGGATGAGCCAACTGATGGGCTCGATCCAAATCAGAAGCATCATGTTCGAGAGCTAATCAAGAACTTAGCGCAGGATAAGATAGTTATTATCTCTACCCATATTCTCGAAGAAGTCACCGCCGTTTGTACCCGTGCCATAATTATTGCTGAAGGCAGGATAGTGGCCGATGGAACGCCGACTGAACTGGAAGCGAAATCCAAATATCATCATGCGGTAAGTGTCAAGTTAACCGATGACCACGATTTGGCAGTTGACCTTGCGGGGATTCCGGAAATAGGAGAAGTCGAAAAGGATTCAGAGGATCAACTTAGTTACACAATATTGACAAAGAATGGCCAACCGATCTTTACCAAGGTGTCTGAAGTAGCGCACGCCAAGCAATGGCCTGTAACCGAGTTTCATGTGAACCGTGGTGAGCTGGAAGATGTTTTTAGAATGGTTACACAGCATACGCAACGAGAGGTAGTGTGATGGGTAATCTTGGCATTATTTTTAGACGGGAGCTGTTAAGCTATTTTGCTACGCCATTGGCATACATCTTTATTGTGATCTTTCTTATTACCAATGGCATCTTCACCTTTGATTTGGGTGGCTTCTATATACGGGGGCAGGCAGATCTCTTGCCCTTTTTTAGTTTTCACCCTTGGCTTTACCTTTTCATGGTGCCTGCTATTGGCATGACGCTGTGGGCAGATGAACGCAAGACTGGCTCAATAGAATTACTATTAACACTGCCAATAAGATTATCTGATGCAGTTCTTGGAAAGTTTCTCGCGGCTTGGGTATTAACGGGCATTGCCTTATTACTAACTTTTCCTGTTTGGATCACGGTAAATTACCTTGGGGATCCAGATAACGGAGTGATTGTTGCCGCCTATATTGGCAGCTGGTTCATGGCGGGCGGATTTCTCGCCATTGGTTCCTGCATGTCCGCCTGTACCAAGAATTCTGTGATCGCCTTTATCTTAACGGTGGCCACCTGTTTCCTTTTTGTAATAATGGGGTCATCAATTTTGCTCGACGCTTTTCCAACGTGGGTGCCCCAATTCTTGGTAGATGCTTTTTCGACTATGGGGTTTCTCACCCACTTTGATTCGATTGCCAGGGGCGTTCTGGATATTAGGGATTTTTTATTTTTTACCGTTTTTATTACGGCCTGGTTGTTGGCCAGCGCTATTGTCATTGAAATCAAGAAAGCTAATTAGAAGAGGGGTGCAGCAATGAATACAAAATCTCTTTTCTCATCACTGGGATTAGTAGGTATCGCAGTCGGACTGGTCTTATGCGTGGCCATTATTAGCTTGCTACCCAGTCACCTGCGAATAGATCTTACCGAGGATGATCTTTACTCACTGTCTGATGGTACCCGCAATATTGTCGCAAACCTAGAACGGCCAGTAGAACTGATGTTCTTCTACTCTGATAGTGCTACTGAAGACATTCCACAAATCAGAAGTTTCGCAACTCGTGTCCAGGAGTTACTGCGTGAAATGGAGATTGCAAGCAACGGTAACTTGCGGTTAAGCATGATTGATCCTGAGCCTTTTTCGGAAGATGAAGATGTGGCTACCCAATTTGGTATACAGCCGGTTCCCGTGTCACAGGGCGGAGAAGAAATCTACTTTGGGTTGGTTGTCACTCACGACTCGGGCGAGGACGTGCCGTTTGGAATGCAGGTTTCGGAGACAATGCCGTTGATTCGCCCCGACCAGGAAGAGTTTCTTGAGTACGAGGTAATCAAGCTGATTACCAAAGTCAATAGTCCAGATCTCCCGGTGGTCGGATTGCTAACGCAACTGGATATTGATGGCGGCTTTGACCCCGTGCGAGGGCAGGCGACAGCGCCATGGATAGTCATGGAATACATCCGTCAGCTCTACGAAGTTCGTCGCATAGACATTGACGACAATCACATTGATGAAGAGATTGATATTCTCATGGTAGTGCATCCGCAGGATTTGCCAGAGCAGATGCTCTACGCGATCGATCAGCATATTATGCGCAGCGGAGCACTAATGCTATTTCTTGATCCCAATGCGGATTCCATGATTACCCAGTCTCCACAGGGAACTTTGATACCTGCAGGGATGAGCTCAGAGCTGCCGAAATTGTTAGAGGCTTGGGGCATCACGTTCGAAAACGATAAGGTATTGACTGATAACGAGTTAGCCTTGAGGGTTATCATGGGACAGGCTCAGCGACCCTCCCCGCATCTAGGTATGCTGGGGGTGCGACGTAACTACCTAGCTCAAGACGACATCATCACCAATCGGTTAGAGACCATCAATTTTTCCTCCGCCGGTGCTGTTTCTCAGGTTGAGGGTGCTATTACTAGTTTTGAACCACTGATTGAATCATCCACCGATGCCATGTTGATGGATTCTTCATTGTTAGAAAATGTAGCTGATCCGTCGGTGTTGTTCGATGAATTTGTTTCCTCCGGACAAAGCTATGTACTTGCAGCCAGGGTCAGCGGTGATCTTGGCAGTGCATTTCCTGACGGGCGCCCGGTAGTTCAAGAAGAAGGCGAAGAAACGGAAGGTGGAACTATTGGCACTACGAATAATGGGGCTTCAGAAAACCCAGTTCTTGCGCAGGAAATAATTGACTCTGAAGAAAACGGAGACGGAATCGTAGAAGCAGACGCTGAAGAGGAAGAGCTACCTGAACATATAGCGGCTACCATCGGGGCCGCTAACATCGTAGTCTTTGCAGATACTGACTTTTTAAGTGATCGGATGTGGGTTCAAGTTGCACAGTTCCTAGGGCGTCGAATTCCCCAACCATTTGCAAATAATGCAGACCTGATTATTAATGCGCTGGATAATCTCAGCGGCAGTGCTGACCTCGTAAGTATTCGAAGCCGTGGACGTTACTCTCGGCCTTTTACACGCGTACTTGATTTGCAACGCAAAGCCGATGATCGGTTGCGAACTGAGGAAGGGGAGTTGCTGAGCCGCTTAGCTGAAACGGAAACATCGCTCGCTGCGCTGAATCAGGCGGAGGATGGCGAGCTCGTTGGTCAAATCACACCAGAAATTCAGTCAGAAATAGATCGCTTCAATGTCGAATTGTTAGAAACGCGCCGTCGACTGCGAGATGTGCAGTACCAGCTAACAGAGGACATCGAACGACTCGGTGCTAATCTCAAGGCAATCGACACTGCGCTGGTTCCAATATTGCTTACTATCGTCCTATTGATGATGCACTATATGAGAATTCAGCGCCGTAAAACTTTAAAGTGAGTTAAATCTATCGCTCCGCCTCTGAGCTCGGAGGATGACGAGGCAGACTCACTGTCAGGCGAGTTCCCTTCCCCATTTCACTGTGTATTAATAGTGAGCCACCATGCGCTTCGGCGATTAGGCGGCAAAGATATAATCCCAGCCCGAATCCTCCAGTATTTCGTTGCCTGGAGCTATCAGCTCGATAGAAGGGTTCGGTGATCTGCGACAGATGTTTTTCCGGAATGCCTTCACCGTGATCGATTACTTTGAGGATAACTCCATCCTTATCGAAGCTGATTTTCACGAGGATGGGCTTTGTCTGGCCGTGGCGTATCGCATTGTTCAAAAGATTGGTTATCAGCAAGCGAACTCTGAGTTTGTCGAGATGAAATATTTCGTCTTCTTCAGGCGTGTCGATTTTGAGACCGCCTTCATAGGTTTCGAACTGCTTAGCAATTGACTTAACAAATCCGGCAAACTCAACTGGTTCTGCAATCAGGACGGAATGTTCATTGTTCAGATGCTCTGCTTCCAGCAGGTCAGAGATTAGTAAATCGATCTCATCGATATCTTCCCTCAGTTGTGTTTTTTCTTTACTTGTCGGCATGAACTCGAGGCGTAATTTGGCTTTGGTGATTGGTGTTCTCAATTCATGGCTAATAGCCATTAGTAACTGGCGCTTGGCTTCTAGCATTGATTGAAGTGAATCCGCCATATGGTTGATGCTTTCCGTCAGCTCTCCCAGTTCATCTTGCCGATTGCTCTTTACCCGGAAATTTAGATCGCCTTTTTCAATTCTTTCTGCTCCTCGTTTTAATAAACGTACTGGATCCAGTAATTTGTTAACCATGAGGTAATTTATAAACAGGACAAGCGCAGCCAACGTAAGACCAATATAAAGCACAAAGTAGCTAAAGCTGTTGTCATTCATAGAGCGCGGATAGAAATAGAAATCGTAACCGCCGCGTTTCACCATGATTATGTTTTCGTTGTTAATAGTTCGCTTTTCAGCTTCGGTGGTGAGCGTTTCTAAGTATTGAGAGGCATCTACGTTCAGTCTGTTTTCCGCGTCTGAACTCCAGCGCATGATCGGATTGCGAATATTGATCGTCCAATCAAGCTCATCTGCAAGCCTCATCGCGTTACCGAGATTCGGTGGAGCCCCAATGTCTTGAATGACTGATTCAACATTGCGCGTAAAATAATCAGGAATAGTTTCTATCGCACTGTCACGTTCATCACGGGTTATTTGCAGAGAAGCAAATATAATAACTAAAAATAGAACGAGCGTTATGCCAAATATAAGAAGCAATCTGAAAAAACGCGATTTTTTTACCGGTTCTACTAAAGTGATCATTACTATCGGGGTATAGTTATAATTATTCGAATATTATTGCAAAGGAAGAGTCACATTTGTTCGCCAACAAAAGTATAGCCACGGCCCCATATTGTTTTAATAAAACGAGGTGTCTTTGACGTATCCTTCAATTTATTTCGTAATCGACTGACTAATGTGTCTACGGCCCGAGAGAACAACTCTGCGTCTATGCCACGTAGGCGGTTCATTAGTTCATCTCGGGTAAATGTCTTATTGGGAAATTGCATGAACAAGATAAGCAGTTCATACTCCATGGTAGTAAGTTCGAGGGGCTTGCCATCCAATTTTAACTCTCTTCTTGAAACATCTACTTCCAATCCGTTGATTGGTTTTATCTCGCTAGTATTATGATCTTCACTGCTACGTCTAAGTATGTTGTGAATACGAGCTACCAATTCTCTCGGTTCAAATGGTTTTGGCAGGTAATCATCTGCGCCAAGTTCTAACCCGACGATTCTGTCGGTAACTTCCGCATGCGCAGTCAGCATCAAAATTGGTAGTTGGCCGTAGATAGATGACTTGGCACGAATTTCCCGGCACACTTCGAAGCCATCTTTTTCTGGCAACATTACATCTAGGATGAGCAAATCCGGTTTTAACTTCCTGATCAACTTGAAACCTATGCTAGGGGTTATCGCAACGTAAACTTTCATGTCATAGCGTTCGAGATACTGGGTTAGCAGTTGTCCCAGTTTCTCGTCATCGTCGATAATCAAGATATTTTTCATTCAGGGGGTCGCGCAATGGTAAGGAAAGAACCTCTGTTTGGTGGATAATAGTACGAATTCAATTCATTGAAAGCAATTCCACGGAAAGTAATTAAAAAATCGAAGTGATATGAAGTGCAGCAGGAAAGATCTAAACACATGCAAGCTTATCTACACAAGCGAATGAATAGGTAGCCTTGATCATATTCCTCGAGATTGAGAAGGTCTCCATATTTCTGATGCCATCGACCTGTTTCCAGATCATTTCGCAGATTTTGTAGTCCTTGGTCCAGGTACTGTCGATCCAGTTTCGCAAATGAAGAAATGCCTCTTCGGAATCCTTTCTGCAGATATGCCTCAGGATGGGCCCAATCTGCAGAGGAGAAATGGTCAATTAGATCCTTGGGTAAGGGGAAGGATATGCGCTTAAGAGTGGCTCCTAGGGATTCGGTTACGAATTGGGTCAGGTCTTCCATAGTTGGTGACCGTGCGTTGTCAATTTCGACTAACTTAGGAAAGTAGTCGAACAGCCAAAATTTTGTTTTGTGGTTAACATCAAAGGCAAAGATGATAAAGGGACCAATCCCTGTTACGCGCAATGCCTCACTAATACTCTGTCGCCAATCCTTCAGATGGTGGAGGGCTAAAGTCATTATAGCGCCGTCAAATTGGTCGTTAGCGAAAGGCAGTGACTCGGCGATTGAGGCGACCCAATTTAGGCGGGTGTGAGGCTTAGCTTGTTGGCGCATTGCCTGTGACGGCTCCACCGCACTTACATTAAATCCATGTTTCGCCAGCGCCCAGCTATAATTCCCCGTTCCGGCTCCGATATCAATGACGGAACTCCCTTTCTCTAGGGCCAGTAATTTGATGAGCCATTGAGTGATCCGAGGATCCTCGGTCCGCGTAACTGAGTATGTTTTTCCTATTGTGTCATAGTGGGGGTCCATTCATGCTCTAGTATAACATGGGGAAATTTAGGGGATTGGAGGGCTACTTGAAATTTGGCAATTAAATCCCATTTACAGATTTATACGTTGCTGGAGAATCTATATCCATGAATTCCTTGCGTTATGTGCTAATTATCCTGGTAATCATCGTGATCCCATTATTTGGCATTGCGAAACAACCGGACTACAGACAATTCAAGACTGTCGATGAAGAAAACAATATAGAGGTCTTCAAAAGAGCCAGTCCATCGGTTGTACATATAACCAACTCACGTCTAGTTAGGACTTTTTACTCACTCAATCCGCAGGAGGTCCCGCAGGGGAGTGGCACTGGTTTTATTTGGAGCGCGGAGGGTTTTATTGTTACTAATTATCATGTTGTCCAGCAGGCGAATCGTGTCACGGTGACCCTGCAGGATGGCACTAGCTACAATGCTAGGGCAGTGGGTCTGGATCCAGACAAGGACTTGGCGGTATTGAAAATTGAAGCGCAAAGTGCGGAACTAACTCCGATTTCACTTGGTGATTCTTCATTGCTTGAGGTGGGTAGGAAGGTCATTGCGATAGGTAACCCATTTGGTCTGGATATGACTATGACCGTTGGCGTGGTCAGTGCTCTGGGAAGGGAAATCGAGTCTATAAGCCAGCGTACCATTCGCGATGTAATTCAGACCGACGCGGCAATAAATCCAGGGAATTCCGGTGGACCGTTACTGAATTCACTCGGGCAATTGGTTGGAGTGAACACTGCGATTTACAGCCCTAGTGGCGCCAGCTCAGGGATCGGATTCGCCATTCCAGTAAACACGGTCAAACGAATCGTGCCAGAACTTATTACATACGGCCGTGTGCAGACTCCGATACTTGGTATCACTCGGATTCCTCAACCAGAATACTATCGCGACCTGTGGGGAGTCGATGGCGTGATCATCCTCGATGTTATTGCAGGGACGGGTCCGGAGCGCCTAGGTATGCGAGGACTTAGAAGAGTTCCTACCGGCAAGATCCAGCTTGGGGACGTTATAGTTGAGATAGATGGGCAACCAGTAGCTAATGAAGACGATTATGCCTCTATCATGGAACAACATCGACCGGGGGATATCGTCACGGTGAGGACTTTGCGTGACAATCAGATAAGGGAATACGAGATCGAGTTGCAGCCACCATTTAATCGCTAACGATTGCCTAGGGTTTGCAGCGCGTTCTTGACAGCCACTAGCACCTGTTTTGGGGCCGTTCCACCTATATGGTTTCTGGAATTAACTGAACCTTCCAAGCTCAGCACCTCATAAACGTCGTCTTGGATAGTTTTAGAAAATACCTGCAATTCATTAAGCGAAAGCTCGGCTAAGCCTTTGTTCGCTTCTATGGCAGCGGCTACGGTCTTTCCAACAATCTCATGGGCATCTCGAAAAGCTAGGCCTTTTTTGACCAGGTAATCCGCGAGGTCGGTAGCGGTAGCGTAGCTCTGGCTAGCAGACTGACGCATTGCGTCTCGATTGCAGCTAATAGCTGGCACCAACTCACTGTAGGCGAACAGACAGTTTTTTACGGTATCAAGTGAGTCAAACAATGATTCTTTGTCCTCTTGGTTATCCCTGTTATAGGCAAGTGGTTGAGATTTCATCAAAGTTAGAAGTGACACCAAGTGGCCGGTGACTCGGCCAGTTTTTCCGCGAATCAATTCAGGGACATCAGGATTCTTTTTTTGTGGCATGATGGAAGAACCAGTACAGAACCTGTCTGGCAGAGTTACGAATCCAAACTGTTCGGAAGTCCACAACACCAGCTCTTCTGAAAATCGTGACAGGTGAGACATCAGGATACTTCCAGCGGCGGCTAGTTCTATCGCAAAGTCACGATCGCTGACAGAATCTAGAGAATTTTTGGTCGGCAGGTCAAATCCAAGCAATTTTGCTGTGTATTCTCTATCGATAGGAAAGCTCGTTCCTGCCAGAGCAGCAGCACCCAAAGGGGACAGGTTTACCCTTTTGCGACAATCCAAAAACCGTTGATAATCACGATCTAGCATCTCATACCAGGCCATCAAGTGATGTCCAAACGTAACGGGTTGCGCGATTTGTAGGTGGGTAAAACCCGGCATAATCGTACTGGCTTCCTTGGAAGCAATTTCTACCAATCCTTCTTGGAGCTTAGTAATCAGGCCGGAAATTTGATCAATTTCATCACGCACATACAGTCGCAGATCAGTGGCTACCTGATCGTTACGGGAGCGGCCGGTGTGTAACTTCTTGCCTGCATCGCCAATTCGTTCAGTTAAAGCAGACTCGATATTCATGTGTACATCTTCATGAGCGACAGACCATTCGAAATTGTCATTCTCAATTTCTTTTCGTATTGACTCTAGCCCCTTTAGGATGGACTTTTCTTCTTCACTTGTCAGAATTCCTACTTTATGTAGCATGCGGGCATGCGCAATCGATCCATCAATATCGTATGAATAGAGTCGTTTATCGAAATTCACCGACGAGGTAAAAGTTTCCACAAAAGCATCTGTCGCTTCGGTGAATCTACCAGACCACAGTTTGTTCGATTTGCTGTCTTTATTGTGAATGCTCATAGTGAGACCCATTACCCTTTGAAAATGCACCATTGGCGAAGAGATGGGTCAGTGTCCTTCGTGGCAGGCGATTATAGCAGGATACCTCAGGCTTAATAAGCGCATAAGCCCAGTCGGTGGGTGTGATCGGACAAAGTGGGGCAATTATCGTAAAATGCTTCTTTCAGGATGAATAAAAGAAACACTTAAAGGCATATGACAAAACGATTGATGAGAATCGCGACACGCAAGAGCCCGTTGGCTTTGTGGCAGGCTAACTTTGTAAAAGAAGCGCTTGAAGCTTTCCATAGTGGGCTTGTGGTGGAGCTGGTACCCCTGACCACCCGAGGAGACAAGATCTTAGAAGCGCCTTTGGCAAAGGCTGGTGGCAAGGGCTTATTCGTTAAGGAACTTGAGCGAGCCGTGTTAGAAGGCCAAGCGGACATCGCTGTGCATTCGATGAAAGATGTACCAATGGAATTTCTCGAAGGGCTTGGGCTTGCTGTTATCTGTGAACGGGAGGATCCAGCCGATGCATTCGTGTCCAACAATTATAATGCTATTGAAGCTCTTCCCGGTAAGGCTCGGATAGGAACCTCGAGTTTCAGGCGGCAGTGCCAGCTAAGACACTTAAGACCCGATCTATCGGTTGTTGATTTGCGCGGGAATGTTGGTACCCGCTTGGAGAAGTTGGACAGTGGTGATTACGATGCCATCATTCTGGCGGTTGCCGGGCTTAAACGCTTGGCCTTGGACGGTCGTATCACGCAACGTCTGAGCTTCGACCAGTGTTTACCTGCCGGCGGCCAGGGGGCGGTGGGTATAGAGTGTCGCACTGAAGACCTGGACACACTTAAACTGGTCGATTTTTTGCATCACCAAGAAACAGCTACCCGTGTATCGGCAGAGCGCGCAGTGAATTCTAGATTGCAAGGAGGTTGTCAGGTACCCATTGCCGCTTTTGCTGAATTCAATGCGGGTGCACTTTTCCTCCGAGCGCTGGTTGGAGATGTCGAAGGAGACAAGGTTTTACGGAGCGAACTAACTGGCGATCCTCACTACGCGGAGCAATTAGGTATTACTGTTGCGGAGGATCTATTATTTCAGGGTGCGGCTGAAATTCTGGAATCGCTAGCAACATAGGCGCTACTATTTCACCGATGAATTTGGCAAGCCTACAAGGATTAAATGTGTTGGTCACCCGGCCAGCTCCGCAGCAACAGCCAATAAGAGAAGCGATAGAATCTCTAGGGGGTCACGCCATCCATTTTCCTCTTATCGATATTGTACCGCTGAGAGGCACGGAAAACATTCAGGAACTGGAACAAAAGGTTAGAGCATTAGATAGTTACCAAGTTCTTATTTTTGTAAGTACCAACGGAGCTCGGTTGGGTAAAGAATGGTTTTCAAACTACGCAGCGAAAATTCCTGACAAGATTGATGTGATTGCAGTAGGACCTACTACTGCAAAAATGGTATCAACGTTATTTGAGTGCACCGTAATGCATTCTGATACTGGCATGACTAGCGAGGATATGCTGTCACTTCCGGTGCTCAAGGAGGTGGCCGGCAAGCATATCGGCATAGTACGTGGTAAAGGAGGTAGGGAGCTGCTGGCGATGGAGCTTTGCCAGCGAGGCGCAATAGTTGATTACTTTGAGGTATACCAACGAGAAGTCCACGTATATGAGCCAGAAGAACTAATAAATGTTGTGAATTGTGAGCAGATAAATGTGGTTACCATAACTTCAGGAGAAGCATTGGCTCGGTTTTCAGACTTGGCCATCGATAACAAAGCGGCATTGAGTCTGATACCATTGGTAGTTCCTTCGGCAAGGCTTGCAAGTCAGGCCGAACGACTTGGGTACAAGGCAGTTAGGAATTCTAATGGGGCCGACAACTCATCAATGCTGACGGTGCTGAAGGATATTGCAAGTAATGGCAGCATTAGGAATAAAGGTTAAATAACACTTTAAATAGGTAATTCCCTTGGCAGAACAGCCTGACACGCCCAAGATTTTAAACGAAATTTCTAAGAGTAATAGTGCGAGGAAAAAAACTCCGGCAAGTCGCAAGCAACAAAATGCGCGACGTCGATTTATCATCGTGGTGATGTTCTTTTTGCCTGTTTTGGCAGGTGTCGTTTTTCTTGCCTACCAACAAGTCCAACTGCGCAAAGAATTGTTAGTATTTCAGCAAGAGGGCCAAAATCTGACCCAAGCACTGGCTGCACAGGAAGCCCGGATGCAGCAACTCCAACAGCAGCTCGCCGATCCACTGCAATCCGTTCCAATAGAAAATGGATCAGCTCAACAAAGTGAAGCTGATCTAAATCGGGAGTTGCTTGCAATTCGTCAGCAATTGACAGAACTGCAAAATCGCCCTGCAGTTGTAGAAACTGAACCTAATCTTCAATGGAAGCTTCTGGAAGCTGAGTATTTACTAGGTTTGGCAAGCAAAAAATTACAATTGGAACAGGACAGGGATTCAGCTCTTGCGTTGATGCAATTGGCCGACAGTGCGCTGTTGGAGTCTGGTAACTTTAATGTGTTTGCTGTTCGTCAGGTAATTTCCCGCGAGTCAGCTCAGCTCCAAGCTGTTCAGATTACAGACCAAGGAGACCTTTATCTCCGCATCGGCAATGTCGCCATGAGAGCGCAAAGTATCAGCTTATTCAGTTCCATGCGGGAAAATTTCGAAAATCGGCGGAACACTGAATTGGCCTCTGAGGAAATTGGGGCCACAGAGGGCGGTTTTGTTAGTGCAACATTGTCATTCCTGAGATCGGTCTTTGTATGGCGCGAATGGGAAAGAATACCTGAAGCTATGCTGGCGTCGGGTCAGGATGTTTACATTAAGCAAAACTTACAACTTGTGCTAGACCAAGCTAGGGTCGCGGTTGTTTCAAGGGATCAGACCCTCTATCGAACAAGCTTGACCAATGCTGGAAATTGGCTGCATCGTTATGCGGTGATCGACACAGAAATCGGGCAAACCATACTGGCAGAAATAAGCGATCTTGCTGGAATCGATCTAAACCCTTCCCTGCCTGTACCAAATGAATCACTGAGTCTTCTTAAAGGACTCATTGTCAGCGGACAATAGCGCAATATTATGGTACGCCTATTTGTCTTTAGCCTGCTGATTATTGTCGTTGCTCTTTGGGTGACTTTTTATTTAGGGTTTCCCGCTGATCCAGGTTATTTGCTGATCGCTTTTCGAAACTATACATTCGAAACTAGTTTATTTACGTTGGTCGTAACACTCGGTGCTATCTATTTATTGTTCCGTCTGCTGGTTATCATGTTTCGATGGGTCAATCCCGCTAAGCTAGTTCGTGCTGGAATAGCCATTAATGAAAAAAGAAAAGCTCGTGAGCGCAGTAAAACCATAGAAGGAATGTTGTATTTAATTCGAGGTAACTGGAAATCCAGTTACAAGCTGCTCAAAAAAAGTATATCTGATCAAGACGCCACGGTTATTAATTATCTTGCAGCGGCCTATGCCGCTCACAAGCTGGATGATAAGGATTCGTGGGAGCAATGTCTGGACCAGGCAGAACGAGAATATCCGGCCGCTCGGTCTACTGTTAACTTGCTTCGCGCTCAATTGCTGTTCAGATCGGGTCATCTTGAACAGTGCCTAGCGGTGCTAGAACAACTCAAAAAAAATTCATTAAACGATGCAGCACTTTTGCTGCTTCTCAAAGAGGTTTATATACGGCTTGAAGTTTGGGATCTGCTGAAGGACCTATTACCTTCGCTAGAGAAAAACAAAATTGTTGACGATGAAGAGAGTGCGAAAATTAGCATGCGTATCTTTATTGAAGATTTATATGTTTGTTACGGCACGCCCCAAAAGAGATCCGAGAAGCAGGAAGTATTGCGTCGTTTGATTCAACTATGGAAGAAGGCGCCAGTAAGATATAAGGAAAATGAAAAGGTCGTTAAGCATTATTCTGAATTAATGATTAAGCTAGACGACAAAGCTGCAGCAGCTGAGGCATTAGAAAAAGCAATTGCGAGGAATTGGAGTGATGTTCTAGTTATTTTTTATGGAGAGCATGATTTCAGCGCTAGCCCACAACAACTTTTGGTTGCGGAAGACTGGCTCATGGAGCGTCCTGCCAATTCGAATCTTTTACTGAGTCTTGGACGAATCTGCATGCGTAACGAACTCTGGGGTAAGGCTAAAGAGTATTACGAAGCAAGTATCAAGATCACTCCCCGCGCCGAAGCTTATGGCGAACTCAGCAGACTTTTGAAACATCTTGGGGAATTAGAAGCCAGTGAAATTTGTCTGAAAAACTATAGTGATTTAATTGGAGTAAAGTTGCCAGAACTCCCGATGCCCCCGGCCAATAAAATCAATCACTAAGCCCTAGCTCTTTCCAAAGTTGATCGACTCGATTTTTGACTTCGGCACTCATTTCAATTGGGGTTCCCCATTTCCGCGTAGTTTCCGCTTCCCATTTATTAGTAGCATCAAAACCCATTTTTGAACCCATGCCTGAAACGGGCGAGGCAAAATCCAGGTAGTCGATTGGCGTATTTTCCATCAGTACTGTGTCCCGGACTGGATCCATTCGGGTAGTAATAGCCCAGATAACGTCTTCCCATTGCCGAGTATTAATATCGTCATCAACGACAACGACAAATTTCGTATACATGAATTGCCTGAGGAACGACCAGATTCCCATCATGATTCGTTTTGCGTGACCAGGGTACTGCTTTTTAATGCTCACTACAGCCATTCGATAAGAGCAACCTTCGGGAGGGAGGTAGAAATCTACAATTTCAGGAAACTGTTTTTGTAACAGTGGAACGAACACTTCGTTCAACGCCATACCTAACATGGCAGGCTCATCCGGCGGTCGTCCTGTATAAGTACTATGATAGATAGGGTCTTTCCTGTGTGTAATTCGTTTTACGGTAAAGACTGGAAACTGCTCAATTTCATTGTAATAACCTGTGTGGTCACCGTAAGGTCCTTCATCAGCGAATTCGCCCGGTTCTATTACTCCTTCCAGGACAATTTCGGCGCTTGCCGGTACCTGTAGATCATTGGTTAGTGATTTAACAACATCAGTCTTGCTGCCACGCAACAACCCGGCGAACGCATATTCCGAAAGTGTGTCCGGCACGGGGGTTACTGTCGCCAATATGGTGGCGGGGTCGGCACCTATAGCGACGGAAACGGGGAAAGCTTCGCGAGGATACTTTTTCTGCCAGTCCTTGAAATCTAGTGCTCCACCGCGCTGGGGCAACCAGCGCATTATGAGTTTGTTGCGAGCGATTGGCTGCATCCGATAAATGCCAAGATTCTGTCGTTCTTTCTGAGGTCCGCGCGTTATCACTAATGGCCAGGTCACCAGCGGTGCAATGTCGCCGGGCCAGCAAGTCTGGAGCGGAAACATAGACAGATCAACATCTCCAGCCTCAATCACTACATCTTGGCATTCAGCTGATTTTTTTACGTTAGGCGAGACATTTAGTACTTGCTTGTAACTAGGAAGTTTTTGCCATACATCTTTCCATCCGGACGGTGGAGTTGGTTCTTTTAAGAACGCCAACAACTTTCCGACATCTCTTAATCCGTCGATATCTTCTTGGCCCATGGCCAACGCGATGCGTCGACTATTACCAAACAGGTTAACCAGTAGAGGTACAGAGGAACCTTTGGGGTTTTCAAATAGAAGAGCGGGACCGCCCGCACGCAATACGCGGTCTGAAATTTCCGTTACTTCGAGATACGGATCTACTTCGGTAGAAATGCGTTTTAACTCACCCTCTTTCTCGAGTAGTTTGATAAAGTCTCGTAAATCTGAAAATGCCATGGGGTGATTTTGTGGTTCGGGCTTAGATTGAGATAAGCGTTAACCTGAAAATATGTTGTTAAATAGCTTATTAACGTTTCATGGCGTTAAAGAATTCATCGTTTGTTTTAGTATCTTTCAATTTATCCAGGATGAATTCAGTTGCCTGCAAATCTTCTTGGGAACTTAGCAGCTTACGCAGGATCCACATACGCTGTAGTTCTTCTTCGGTAGTTAGTAAATCTTCGCGACGTGTACCGGATCGACGCACGTTGATAGCCGGATAAACCCTTTTCTCGGCCATTTTCCTGTCTAGAATCAGTTCCATGTTGCCGGTACCTTTGAATTCTTCATAAATTACTTCATCCATTTTCGAGCCAGTTTCAATGAGTGCAGTAGCGATAATGGTAAGGCTGCCGCCTTCCTCAAGGTTTCGCGCCGCGCCGAAGAATCGCTTCGGTCTTTCTAATGCGTGCGCGTCGACCCCTCCTGTTAGCACTTTTCCAGATGAGGGGATGATAGTGTTGTAAGCTCGTGCGAGTCGTGTAATGGAATCGAGGAGAATCACCACGTCTTCTTTGTGTTCAACTAGCCGCTTTGCTTTTTCGATCACCATTTCTGCCACTTGCACGTGACGTGAGGGTGGCTCATCGAATGTGCTGGCAACAACTTCACCTCGCACTGAGCGTTGCATTTCTGTTACTTCTTCCGGTCGTTCATCGATAAGTAATACGATTAGGCGACATTCTGGTGAGTTATGTGTAATGGATTGTGCAATGTTTTGCAGAATTAACGTTTTACCTGCCTTGGGTGGCGAAACAATTAAGCCGCGTTGGCCTTTGCCTATAGGGGAGGTAAGGTCGATTACCCTCGCGCTTATATCTTCGGTGCTTCCATTGCCGATCTGAAGAATGAGACGTTCATCCGGGAAAAGAGGGGTGAGGTTTTCGAAAAGAATTTTGTGCTTAGAGTCATCGGGCTTGCTGAAATTGATTTCGGCGATCTTGAGTAATGCAAAGTAGCGTTCCCCATCTTTTGGCGGTCTTATTTTCCCTGCGACCGTGTCACCGGTTCGAAGATTGAAGCGGCGAATCTGGCTGGGTGACACGTATATGTCATCTGGGCCGGCAAGATAGGAGGAATCCGCGGTACTTAATAATCCTATCGCGTCTTGCATAATTTCCAATACGCCGTTGACGTAGATATCCTCGCCGTTCTTTGCATGTTTCTTGAGGATAACGAAAATAACATCTTGTTTACGCGTACGCGAAATATTTTCTAAACCCATCTCATTGGCGGTATTCAGTAGTT
>JAKUTG010000010.1:0-23366 GCA_022447905.1 Pseudomonadales bacterium
CAGCGCCCCGTCATCGCTCACTAGTACCCTGGCACGAACTTAGTGGTCTCAATACACCCAACATCGGGTGGGACGGCATAGTAAAGGAAGGGGCGAGCACTAAAAACATAGTCTGCCTAGGTGACAAGAACGGAGCAAGCTATATAAATCTAATGGGTGGTAAAGACCCCGCTATGATTTCCTACGATAAGACTCCCCATCTTTGCACTCTGCCCCGACTGTCCAAAATCGAATTCGATATACCAGGAGACGATTAGATAAAAAACGATAGAATCTTCACCAAAGGCGTATCTTTACATTACAGAACAACCCAGCTAATGGTGTGAAAGAAAAAGCCACGCAGTTATTGATCGCGTGGCTTTTTTTATTTTACTCGAACATGCTTTGATTACTGCGGGCAATATCCATATAAACCTCCTTGAAGCCAGGCAAAAGGAACCCCTCTTCTATTTGCAGATCAGTCGCTGCTTCATACTTAGCCAGGTAGTCGTCAAATGAAGTGTAGAGGCCTGCCACTGAGTTACGCGGATCACGAGCCTGTAAAGCTGTGACTGTGTCTTTGGCAAACGGGATATAACCTCCAGATAATCGCGCGAGTGATTTTTCAGCCCCGGTGGCCGGTGACCGAAGGTTCCAGGGCGTAAATGTGGCAAGCGGCACCAAAGTGGTAGGCGGTAAAATCGTGCTGGCCGCAAAATCGTTATTATCAGGATCCACCGCAGGCACCAATGCTCCATAGAAATGATCGGAGTAATAAGGGTGCTGCTCAATGATACGTTCTTCATTCCAGTGACTCCCATAATTCGCATGCATAGGCTTATACATCACCGAAGGGTGAGTTACGAAGCTAAGTCTATTCCACGCGTCACCGTTAATACGCCCATCAATGTGGGAAGGCACTAGCGTTCCATCAGCTATGCGTGGGTAACGTGATACCGGCGGCTCCTTATTCAAAGCTACCCACTCAAACATTCGAACAACCAGCGACATGCCGATAGGATTCCACAAGCTAGGATTGGGAGGCAACTGCCCTGTGGTGGCGGGTCGAGGAATGCCATTGCCAGACCCGTGCTGGGATCCCCCGATAGTATAGAAACGGACCTCCGATGGTAGTTGTGCATCCTCAGTGCCTTCGGGATTGGTGTGAGGTAATGATCCGGCACGGACCCAATACTCGTTTGTAGTTTGAATATGCATGAGCTTGGGCACAGTGTTGCTCTGTCGTGCTTTCTTCAGAACACCGTCCGTACGACCGGTGAAGGGATCGGTACTATCGCCATAGGTAAACGGGAACAGATCGTTCGGATATAAGTAATTGGAATGTTGACCACTAGTACGGGTAGGCATGGCGAAACGGTTGTTGAACATGCCATAACCACCACCAGCGATAAATGGCACGACGCCATCGAAGACAGCCCGCTTCTCGATATCAGCGTTAAATCCATCGTACATATACTGCCTGAGTAATCGCCCGCTTTGTGAGAACCCATAGGCAACTGTGTGCTCAATATCGGGCAGGTCAAGCTGCAACAGTTCATCACTTCCTTTACCACCGTAACGAATGAGTGATACTAGATCTCTGATACCTGCCATACCTGCACCGGCCAACACGGAATTCCTGGCCTCATAGATCAACTCGTAGATGTAGCCAGGTTGGAAACCTCCTTGAAGATTAAGCGTAACCAAGGGCTGATTGCTGTCTGGTTCGGAATCCACTTCAAGGTCGAACCGCGAACGCTCAATTGGGATTCGTGGATCAGTCTGGTAAAGCCGCTGGGAAAGAGTAGCCCCTTCTAATCCTGCCTCTGTCGGTTCGTAAGCAAGGTGCCCTCCACCGGCTATATTCACGTCGTTTAATTCGCGAGTGACGCTAACTTCGTATCGAACATCCCCAGTAATTGGTCGCATCGTCGACCCTACGATAGGCGCATGCAATCTCAGACGGCCCTCGCCCGGAGTTATCTCGTTAATCCAGCCGGTCAGCAGGTAGGTAAATCCAAAGCCCGCAAGAGGATCCCTAAGGGAAATTTCCGGTGCCGTAGCGCCCCTGCCCCGATTATTGACCATGTAGAGCAAGCCACTATTGGCAATATCTTCTGATGGCACCAGCAGCTTAAAGTCCACAGTGTACTCCACAAGCCCAGCACTATTTCTCGGTGCGTACCCAATATCGGTAATCATTTCATTGGCCGAATCGGAAGGATCCAAGGTAAAGTGTGCCACCCCTTCAATAACCTCGTAGCTGAAGGAAACATCCGGGTGCGACAAGGTTTCGCGACCGGTTACCTCTAAACGCTTAACTTCACCAAGAAGCAAAGTGCTGGTAAGAAGCAGACTAACAGTCAATAAAGGGCCAATTAACTTTTCTCTAAGCATGCTAAATTCCTTAAATTGTCCTACTTGTTATCTTTCAAAGAAGTTTTAAATTTTTAATTTTTCACCCCAATCGTCAACTGCTGTCGGAAGCTCTGGGCGTTGAACTCGCCGTAATCTCAGAAACAAAGGTCTGCTCTCTTGAGGTCTGGTAGATTAAAGGTATCAACGCCGTAAGTATCGAACCTATTATCAGTAGCAAAGCTCCGATGAGAGAAAGATTGGAGAGACGATCTGAAAACTCGTAATCGGGATAGAAGTACACCACCAGCTTGAGGCTACCGATCGTAAAAAGAGGTGCTAGCGCCAATACGGCACTGACCTTCGAAGCATCCCACAATTTGAGAGCCTCCACAAAGCAACCGTAAGCTACTATCGTATTGAGACAACAAAAGCCAAGCAGCGACATTTGGAACGGTGTTAGCGTTATGATGCTATCCGGTGCTATCGCGATAAAGGGAAGCAAAACCAAAAAAGAAAAAACGTAGATTACAAACAGGATCTGTGCCGTCGCATAACTCTGCAGCAGTTTTTTTTGTAGCAAAGCATATATGGTCCAAGTAACAGCCGAGAAAAAAACGATCAGAACGCCAAGATTTTCTGAAGTTTCCATACTGGCCATTTCCAGCAGGCGATCGTTGAAGAACAGGACCAACCCAGCAATGATCAGTAACGCCCCTAGTTTCTGAATTCCGATAAATGGTTCCTTGTAAAAAATCACACCGCCCAGAATCAGGAATAAGGTTGTAAGCTGCATGACTACTTCGGCGGTTTCCCCGTTTATGAAATTGAGACTGTAGTTAAAAAGGTAATAGTTGCTGCAAAGCCCTATCGCGGCGATGATCAGGTACCAGCGTATACGCCAGCTCACGGCTAATAAATTGGGCATCTGTTTTTTATAGCCGAGCCAGACAAGAAGGATAACGGCAGCCACAAAGAACCGGTACCAGACTATGGTTGTGGCATCCATTGCAACCAGCAATTCTTTTAGTGCTACTGGTAATATCCCCCACAAAGCAGCGGTAGTCAGGGACAGGAAGAAGCCCAATACATAATTTCGTTTTGTGCTGGTCATGGAAAACTGTTGGACTGTTAACGACCGATGTTTTCGTAATAGATGACGTTGCCTGTGCCGGATCCTATGGCAACGATATCGAGATAGCCATCTCCATTTAGGTCATTGACAGCAAGCCCCGACACAGCTATACCGCCCTCATCGAGGCCAATACGTTGCCAACCGGATGAATCTTCTGGCCGGTGGTAGATGACTAGCTGGTAAGGCTGGGAACGGCCACCAGCAATAATTTCATCTATATTATCGTTATTAAGATCAGCAACCAATAAGCCGTGACCATTAGCTATCTGATCATCGATAACGGTACGATCCCATAGTGTGCTTTCACCTTTAGTGTAAACCACAACCTCATTACCATGCCAAGGCTCTATGGTGGCTATGTATCGCCTGCCACCGGCTATTACACCTTCACCCACTTCACTGGAACCTATCGCTGGCCGTTCCGCGCCCTGTTTACCCATACCTAGCCAAGTTCGTGCTACAGATTGTCCCCGTGTCGCTAGCTGAAACAGGTGGACGCCATAAAAACTAGCGGTCAAAATATCCTGCCGCCCATCATCATCCCAGTCAGTCACGTTCATTCCATGTGATAACTGTAATGATTGATCAAGTACAATACCCTGCCATCGGTCGACAGATAGATTGTTCGGTATGGAATAAGCTTTGAGCTGCGAATTCACATCATATTCAGGTCGAGATGCCCCGATACCGATAATTGGTAGGTTAATCAGTTCCTGCTTTTCATCCCCGTTGAGATCACCCCACCTGATACGATGTGATGCGGGAATCTCATCGATGTAATGCAGCTGCCATTCTTGGTTCATGACCGGATCGCCGGGATTTTCGAGCCAGTGAATCAACCCACCTTCGGTCGAAGCGTCAAGTTTGAAGGAGCTAGCAAGAGCAAGATCTACATCTCCATCGTTATCAACATCATGAGAAGCAACATCGATATTAGCCTGGGTGGCTGTTCTGATTGGATATTTTTCCCAGCCCGGGTTTTTATACCAGTTAAGCTGAGCCGGATTAGTCGCTAAAGCTATGACATCCGCCAATCCGTCACGATCCACATCAGCGACTTCCACCCCGTAACCACCCAGCATCTGGTCATCGAGTACAATTCGCTCGAAACTGACGAAGTCACACTGAGCGTCGGCAACCTGACAGGCGGTCAGTAAAGCGCCAAACATGATAGCTACCCTAAACCGCACAATGATCCATATCTTCCTAGAGTTATCCATTTGCCTGTCTCAATCACTGCAGTTATTCATAATAGTAGGCTGAAAACTAATCGGATTGACAGATGAAAGCAAATCCTTTCTCTTACAGAGTTTGGTGGGGCGTCGAGGCTAAGGAGCCAGGTCTAATCAGGACAGTTTTATACGGCGAGAAAAGCGGGCACTGAGAAATTCCATCTGGTCTGCTAACACATTGTGGTTGGACAGGTAAAGAAACTCGTATTGGTTCGGCACGAAGGGTACCGCCAAGAGCTCCATGTTGGCCTCTTCGGGGACGCGAGCAGCTTTCCGATTATTGCAGCGGCGACAGGAAGTCACAACGTTGGTCCACACATCGCTACCACCCCTACACAGTGGATTCACGTGGTCACGGGATAGTGTGCTGACGGCAAATATTCCACCGCAATACATACACATGTTCTTATCGCGCCGAAACAGGAACTTGTTTTCCAGGGGTGGATCAAAGATATCCTTGTGAACTTTTCCATGGCAGGCAACTATACTGGGTAATTTGAGAACAGACTGAATCCCACTGCGATTGTAACCGCCCCGAATTTCCATCACCGTGTTACCTAAAGACCAAATAACCGAATCTTTAACTAGAAGCGTCGCGGTCTCTTCCCGAGTAAGCCAACTAACTGGAATTCCTGCCTTGTTTAACCTCAGAACCTTGGCATTCACGTACGATAACCTGCAAAAACGATCTTCAATTCTAAAGACGGGATTAACAAAGGTAAGAGTTTACACTTAAGAAGCGGCTGAGCAAAATACATTGCCCAATCCTGTTATCTATTCTGCCGCTGGTATCATTGAAAAATATTAATCGGGTCAGCCAGTTACCATGGGATGATCCCACCGTCGTAGTTAAAAAAGCTACCACTGTTGTGGGAGTTGAGATTGTCAATCACATTTATCATTTTGGAAACACTGGTTTTTACATCAATCAATGCGTTAGGCCCACCCATGTCGGTCTGCACCCAGCCCGGATGCAAGACTGCCACACTGAAACCAGAATCTCTCAAATCGATAGAAATGCTTTTCACTACCGCATTCAACGCTGCCTTGGAACTTCGGTATACATAGGAACTGCCGCCCTTATTGTCATCAATTGAACCCATCTTCGACGTGATGTATATAAGCTTCTTGTCAGTACCATCACGCAGGTTGTCGATCAATAATTGGGTGAGAATCATGGGAGCCATAGCATTGACTTGTAATACCTTCGCCCATTCATTGGCACTGACTTTGCCGAATGTGGAATCTCTTGGTCCGTACACACCAGCATTGTTAATAAAGATATCGATCGCGTGACCTGCAAGTTGTAAGGTCAGGTCCTCCATTGATTTATGGCTGGAGACATCGAGCTCAAATATGTGCAGTTTGCCAGTATCGTTTTTCAGCTGTCTCAACTCAGTTGCTGACCCCATATCGCGGCAGGTCGCTAATACGGTATCTTCTCGTGCTAGAAACTGTTTAACGAACTCTAGTCCAATCCCCCTATTGGTTCCAGTAATCAATACCGTTGCCATGCTGACTCCTCTTGCTGTTCTTTGCTTGTTAAGGGTCGATTACTGTATCAACCCGTCATGTATTTTGAACTCAAAGGCTTTTCCACATTACATTTAACCAAGACACCCAATCCAATTACTGAAAATCGCAAACCTGGGGAGGTTTGCTATACTAACGCGCCGGACAGATAGGCGTTAATAACTTCGGATTAACCATACGAATAAATTTGTGAAAATAAAACTAGTTTCTCTCCTGACGGCCGCGGCGATTACACAAACGTTTGCCCAAGACGTTGAGCAAATTGTGATAGTGGGTGTTGTGCCCGCCGGCGCCAGCCAAGAACTGGACAAGATACCCTACCCAATCCAGACCAGCTCAGCAGAGAATCTCCGCAATATAGCCGCTCTGAGCCTCGCCGACTTTCTCGCTCAGAGTTTTTCCAGCATCTCTCTTAACGATGTGCAGAGCAATCCTATGCAGCCTGACCTCCAATACCGCGGCTTCACCGCTTCTCCCTTATTGGGACCAGCCCAGGGAATAACGGTGCACCAGAATGGCGTACGCATCAACGAACCGCTAGGAGATACGGTTAACTGGGATCTGCTCCCCCAATCGGCTATTCAGCGTATTACACTTAATGGTGGAGCCAACCCGTTGTTCGGTCTGAATAGTCTTGGTGGTTCACTGATCATTGACATGAAAGACGGTTTTAATTTTCAAGAGCCCAACATAAAAGTGAGTTCCGGCTCCTTTGATCGCACCACTGCCAACATCGAAATTGGTGGTAACAACGGACAACTTGGCTACTACCTAAATATCGACTCTTTTGAAGAAGACGGTTGGCGTGATCATTCCAATTCTGACGCCATCAATTTTTACGGTAGCGTCGGCGGGCGATCCGACTACCCGCAGCTTAACCTTAATTACCAGCATGGGGATTCGGAGTTAACTGGTAACGGCTCATCCCCCATCGAACTTCTTAACATGGATCGTAAAGCGATCTTCACCGGTCCTGACATCACCAATAACAGCATGACAATGATAAGCGGTGACTTCGCCCACGAAGTTAATTCAACCATACGCTTCAACGGAAATATCTCCTATCGAAAAAACAAAACCAACTCTTTCAATGGTGACGGAAGCGAATTCAGCGTTTGTAAACTTGGTGATGAACTCGTCCTGCTGGAAGGCTTAGAAGAAGATAAAATCGAAGGACTGGGACTGGACGGCCAAGATATCTGCGAAAACCAGTATGCCAATCTCAATGAACTTGAAAACTTCCTGAATATAACTGCTGCTATGTTAAGCGAAGAGGGAAAATTCAAGCTGGACGGCTTTGATTCCGACAATGTATCCGGTACTGGCATTCTTTCGGATGAAGCCATCAACAATATAAGCGATCGCAACCAAGAGAGTACCGGGGCCGATTTACAGTGGACATTTAGTAACAAGTTCTTCGGTTATAACAGCCAACTAGTGATCGGCGGTGCTTATTTTAATGGCGAGTCTTATTTCAACTCGGTGGTGGAACTAGCAAACATTGATTCAATTACCCGACTAACTACCGGGCTCGGCACAGGTGCTTTTATCGATGAAGAATCAACATTCATAAATACTGAAACCGAATCCTTCAGTATTTACTTTACGAACTCGCTAGACATCAGCAGCTCCGTTACACTGACCCTATCTGCCCGCGGCAATAAAACCACCGTTGATCTGCGCGATAAGTCCGGAGACCGACCTGAATTAAACGGAAGCCACAGCTTCGCGCGGATTAATCCGGCGATCGGTATCACTTTCCAGGCAACCGATGCGCACAACCTATACGCTTCCTATAGTGAATCTTCCCGCGCCCCTACACCTATTGAACTTGCATGCAACGAAGGAGTGTTCGACCTGGCAGTGCAGTACGCACTGGAAGACGGCGAAGACCCGGATGACGTTGAGTTCGAATGCCGCTTACCAAATGCATTCCTAGCGGACCCACCGCTAAAGAGAGTGGTCGCCAAGAGTTTTGAACTCGGAACTCGTGGCTTTCTGGGCGATGTGAGTTACTCGTTCGGGTTCTTTCATACGACCAATCACGATGACATCCTGTTCCAGACTACTGGACGATCTACCGGTCTGTTCGCTAACATCGATAAGACTCTACGCAGTGGCATTGAGAGCCAGCTGGCTGGCAAATGGCAAAACTTAAGCTGGAAGGTCGCATATAGTCGCATTAATGCCACTTTCGAGGATAGCTTCAATGTATTGAGTCCTAATCATGCCTTTGCTGACGGAGAAGGCGAGATCACGGTAGAAAGTGGTGACTATATTCCAGGCATTCCCCAGAACCAATTCAAGACTGTTATCGATTACCAGCTGTCGGAGGGTTTTAATATTGGTCTTGATTTAGTGAACAATGATAAGCAGTTCCTACGAGGTGATGAGTCAAATCAACTCGATCAAATTGATGGTTACCACGTGGTTAACGTGCGTGCCCGTTACCAGCTAAACGATAACCTGCAGATTTTTGCCGCTGTGCACAACGTGTTCGACGAAGAGTATGAAACTTTCGGCTTGCTGGGCGAGGACCCTGGTGAAGTAGAGGTGCCTGTCATCGAAGACTTTAAAGTGCCCCTGTTTTTTGGCGCAGCCCCTCCGAGGTCGGGATTCCTCGGCATCAAGTACAGTTTCTAGATCGGTCTATCTATACTTCAGAATCCCAGCATCGCCGCCATAGTTCTAGCCTACGCGCTTGCCCGTTATCAATTCACCCTATGCTGCAATGCCCTGTACTTTTCTAGAGCGCCGCGGTTAGCATCCGGACCACGCCATGCCCACCTAATTTTTCCAGCGTCACTCGTGAGGGGTATCCGATTGTCGCTGGTTCGTATAGTATCTCGCACGAAAAAAACATCGTATTCGAAAACTTTAAACTCATTCTTAAGAAAAGCACCACATTGTGAAATTAGCAAAGCAACTAGAGAAACTCGGTACCGAGACAGCGTTTGCTGTCTCAGCAGCAGCCGCAGCATGGGGTGATAAAGGTAACAAGATCTACCCCTTTCATCTGGGTGACATTAATATTCCCACGCCCCGTAATATCATCGAGGCGACCGACAAAGCCATAGCCGATGGTTACACGGGTTACTGTCCCGGTGCGGGCATTTCCGAGTTAAGAGCGGCAATTGCTAGGGATGTGGGCTCAAAGCGTGACCTGCGTTATAGTGCAGAAAATGTTTCCATTCAATCCGGCGGTAAACCGGTGATAAGCAAGTTCATCGCTACCGTGATGAACCCCGGCGATGAAGTGCTCTACCCTAATCCCGGCTATCCAATTTACGAGTCACAGATCGAGTACCAGGGTGGTGTCGCCGTGCCCTATGCTTATCTTGAAACCGAGAAGGGATTTGATCTAGACCTAGACTCCGTAAAAAGTAAGATCACCCCCAAAACACGAGCCCTGATTTATAACAACTTCCAAAACCCTAACAGTGCCGAATCTTCCCGAGAAGAGATAGAGCAACTAGCAGATTTGGCCATTAAATACGATCTATGGGTATTAAGCGACGAAGCATATTTCGAGATTCAATACAGTGGTAAACCGGAATCAATTGTAAGTTTGCCAGGTATGCAGGAACGCTCCATTATTCTTTATACCTGCTCAAAGCGTTTCGCCATGACCGGTTGGCGGCTCGGTGCAGCCATCGGCCCAACATCTGCCATCGATATCATTAACAAATTCAACACGAACTTCGAATCCTGCACAACACACTTCATCCAGAAAGGTATGGTGGAAGCTATCGAGGGAGATACCTCTGGTCCTGATTCAATTATTGAAGAACTGAGACGGCGACGGGATGCAGCCGTAGCAGGGCTAAATGCTATCGATGGGATTTCGATAGCCGCACCGAACAGCACGTTTTATCTGTTTCCCAATGTCACCGACATAATGGAACGTAAAGGTTTTACCGACATCGATCAGCTAATGGACGAAGCTCTGACCGAAACATCCGTTTCATTCTGCACGCGCAAGCACTTCGGGCGTCTAATGGAAGGCGAGGCCAATCATTATCTGCGCTTCGCCTATTCCGGAATCGATATTGACGACATCACCGAAGGAATGGCCAAGTTAAAGAATTACTTCGAAGCCTAGCGCGCTTGCGCATCCACAGCGATAACCTGGCCATCTGGAGATAACACTTTGACTAACGCATGGCCTTGGGGGTCTGCGCAATAAAGAAGCTGGCTAAGATTAACCGTCAATCGTGTTTAAAAAAAGTTGGTGAGTGTCTCTCGAAAACCTATGCCAGGGAATCCAGAAATGCCAGCAATAACCGGCTTGTCTCAGAAGCCTGTTCCTGCTGAACCCAATGTCCGGCGCCTTCCACTAGGTGAACTGAACGCATATCGGTGCAGGCCCTTTCCTGCATACGCTCGAATGCGACCGGGTTTTGGTAAGTTCCCCAGTCACTGGCACCACTGATAAACATTCTGTGCTGGTCAATAGGATTGCCAGCATATAATTGCATCTCGGCATTCCCTATACCAGAGGCGCCCATACGATAACTGTTAAGGCCTCCTTGAAAACTAGTACGTCCATACTCGGCAACGTATATCACAAGTTCTGCTTCTGTTAGCCAGGTATTGGCGTTGATTTCTGACGTGGTTGGCATGACTCTGGCTACCGTCTCCGCCATGCTCTCGTTCAGATTCATAATGTAATAGGTCGGCATCTTTGCCCACTCCACAGCAGTTCGGGCAGCGAGTCTATAAGGCGTATTATCTTTCCAGTCCGCACTCTTGTGATGATAGTAGGCGCGAATAAAATTGCTTAAACCCTGCTCGGCATGCCACATGCTCTGGTTGGCGCCGCGCGTATTGTAATAACGCTGATAGTGCTTGCGCGGACGCGGCAGGTTGGCAAGATCGTCATAGATACTCGGACCACTTATGGGCTCAAGTGTTGGGTTGCTAATAGTGTCGAATGGGATTGACGGCGTGCCACCAAACGGTGCGCTCATCATAACCACCGATCGAAAAATGTCCGGCCGCGTTACCGCACACCAAGCGGCCATCGGGGACCCGAAATCATGGCCGATCACACCATCGACATAGCGATAGCCAAAAGCCGATATCAGGCCAATGGCATCACGCACTTTATTGAGCATGCGAAAGGGAGTGAGATCCGTATCATAGTCACTGCTCCACCCCGTAGTGCGACCATAACCGCGAAGGTCAGGTGCAAGCACATGATAACCGGCCTCCGCTAGGGGTACCATGACCTTGCGCCAGCTATAGGCCAGTTCCGGAAACCCATGCAGCAATAACAGCACTGGCCTGTTAGGTGTTTCGTACCCGGTTTCAAGTACATGAACCCGCAGACCATTCACATTGTCGACAAAGCGCGAACGCATACCAACAGGCAGCCATTCGTCAGAGTACGGGCCGATGCCTGGAATTAAGGTATCAGGGATTTGCGCTAGAAGCTTTTTTGCCATCAACATTGACGGTCCTGCGATGGCGAGCGCCTGAAGGAATTGCCGGCGGGAATTGTCGTCTATCATCTCGTCCTCTTATTGCCTTTTAGCCAATCTTTGTCTAGTAATCTGACCCACTGCATCTTCGATTTGCATCTTGAGAATGCGCTCACCAAATTCAGGCGTTGAGACAGCCGGATTACCGGTATGTCCCTGGCCGTCTCCCTGCCTTCCCGGCTTCATCCGATTCAGTCGCAACATGGAAGGATTCAGGTACAAAAGTGATGAAGTGTCGTGAGTACCTGCGTGACCCCCTACGTCCTCTGCACTGATGTTCTGGCTGATTACCCAGTCATCACCTCGACCGGGGTAGAAATCTGAAACATGATGCACACGCACGTTAGTTTCTGTCCACTCTTCGTTTAACTTCTCTGCCACAAGCTTTTGTGTGGCCTGATTGCCCCCGCTGTCTCCTATGAACGCTATATCCAGGAAACCGTGTTGTTTGAAACTACGAGCCGTAAACTCCAACACGCCTGCGAATACGCCTTCGGGAATAGAGATCGTACCGGCAAAACGCATGTGACTGGTGGGAGGATCTATATCTCCTTCAGGAACGTAGGCAACCACCGGCGCAACCAACGTATCACCGAGTTGATTCGCGATTTCACCGGTCTTGTACTTCACCAGATAATTGTGCTTGCCCAGCACCATGTGCGGACCATTCTGCTCTGTTCCACCAGTGGGCACGATGATAGTTGTCCTACCCTGATCTATAGCGTCTCGAACTTCGATCCAGGTAAGGTCCTCGATGAATACACTATGTGGTGACTGAGCAATCGAAGCAGTTAACATCAGGCCAAGCAGCAACGGTGCTTTTTGGAGTATGTCATTCATGTCTTTACTCTTTGTTTAATTATGATCCCTTGAACACAGGCTTACGCTTGTCCACAAACGCCGTTCTTCCCTCTTCATAATCTTCGCTGAGGAAACAGTCATTCACAAGTTTCTCAATGTATTCAGGAGCCATTTGTCCCGGGTCTTTCACTACTTCGTTAACTGCGGCCTTGATGGACCCGATAGTAAGTGGAGCGTTATTTGCTACGGCGCTGGCATATTCCAGCACTTTCTCTAAAAGATTCTCACGGGTAACTACCTGGTTGATAAGGCCAATACACTGCGCTTCTTCGCTTTCGAGGAACCGTGCGCTGAACAGAATGTCCTTAGCGAACGAAGGGCCGACAATAGAAGTCAGGGTCTTAATCGAGTCATAACTATAACCCAGGCCTAGTTTTGCCGCGGGAATGGCAAAGCACGAATCCTCAGTAGCAATGCGTACATCGCAGTTCAGTGCCAGGGCCATGCCACCACCGACACAGAAACCTAGAATCATGGCAATAGTCGGGTTTTTAAAGCTAGCCAATTCGTTCTGCGCTTCGTCAAAGGCGGCTTCGTAGGCATCCCTTTGTTCCTGGCTATTGCGTTTCTCCCCAAACTCTGAGATGTCCGCACCAGAAACAAAAGCCTTTGGTCCCGCGCCCTTTAGGATAACGACTCTCAACGAATCATCTTGCGCCAATTGCTTCAGCACATCTGCCAAGGCCAACCACATCTCCATCGACCTTGCAGTGTGCCGCCTCGGATTGTTGAAAGTGATCCACCCAATACTCTTATCCGCTACAGCAAGTATTTTCGGGGAAGGTGATTTTATTCCCATGTCGTTTCTTTTCCTTTATTAACCAACACCAATTTTTACAGCACCGCTTTCGACTATTTCATCAATCCACTCTTCACTGTAATCCAGTTCCCTGAGAATCTCCACGCTATGCTCGCCAAGGTCCGGACCTGGCCTTTCAAAGCGCACGCCGTGCTCGTAATTCGACAAGTTGATAGGTGAGCGCAACAAATCGAAATCACCCAGCTGATCATGGTGAGCAGTTTTGGTCATGGCCAGAAACTTCACCTGCTCGTCTATAAAAGCCTGTCGAATATCGTTTATTGGCCCGCAGGGAATACCGAATGAGTTAAGTTTTTCCACCAGCTCCGCTGTAGGATGTTGGCTGGTGACGGAGTTGATCTCCTTCCAGAGGCCTTCGCGATGGTTCAACCTGCCTTCAACGGAAGTGTAGTCATCATTGGCAGCCAGTTCTTCGGCTCCCAACGCATCGCAAAATGCCTTGAACATCTTGTCTGTGCTGGCAGCTATGTTCATCATGCCATCGGAGGTGTCGAATACCCCCATAGGCGAAAGGGTCGGATGGTTGTTGCCCTCCTGACCGGGTACTTCGCTATTCATGGTGTATCTCGCTGCCTGGAAGTCCAACTTGCTGAGCATCGCTTCCAACAAGGAAGTGTGCACCCATTGTCCTTCGCCTGTCCGTTCTCTTTGTAGCAGAGCCAACAATATACCCTGCCCGAGAAACATACCGGCGGAAGTATCACTCACGGCGATGCCAACTCGCATCGGGCCACGACCTGGTTCCCCGGTGATTGACATCAGGCCGCTCATACCCTGAATAACCTGGTCCACTGCTGGCCGCTTCGAGTAAGGCCCTTCCTGGCCGAAGCCGGAGATGCTAGCGTAGATGATTGCTGTGTTTATTTTCTTCACCGATTCGTAATCAATGCCTAGTCGGCCCTTAACATCGGACCGAAAATTCTCCACCACAATATCTGCCTTTCTAACCAGATCGAAGAACACTTGCTTGCCGATCGCAGCCTTCAGATTGATACACAAGCTGCGCTTGTTGCGGTGCAGATTCTGGGAGTCAGGCCCATGACGCTTTCCGGCTATATCCCCTTCAACCGGGGCCTCAATGCGAATTACATTGGCGCCCCAGTCTGTCAGCAAACGAACAGCTGTGGGCCCAGCCCGAGCTATGGTCAGATCCAGTACGGTGTACCCGGATAGTGGCAGTGATTGCTGATCCATACAGTTTCCATTGACTCTTCGGTGGAAGGAATGTGAAGAATAAATGCCATTCTTGAGCAAGTCCAAGTATAAAAATGGCCCGAAGAAGAAAGCATGGACTACTAATGGGCGCGATTTTGCTGTATTTAAGAGTATGCTAGGAATTCTCCTGCATATAAAAATTATGACAAAGAGGCACCGATGAAGCTCCGTCAGTCACACCTCCTTCGCAGTCTCATGGTAATCGCCGGGATTATGTCCGGAACCCTTCCGAGCACGCTAGCGCAAAACACTTCTGAGCCCTGGAACTGGTCTGAAGAGTATGTCGTGTCTCAGGTCAACCAGGTACGGGCCGGCAGAGACTTGAATCCGGACTCCTGGCCTGGTGGTGCCCGAGTCGCTGTATTACTGTCCTACGATGTGGACAATGAAACCGTCCAGGGACTGCGCACCGGTAACATAAACATCGGACAGCTCTCACAGGGGCAGTATGGTTCGCGCGTCGCGCTGCCGCGCATAGTGAAACTAATGGATGAACAAGAAATACCTGCCACCTTTTTTTTCCCTGCCTGGAGTCTTAAATTGGCTCCCGAACAGGCAGAAATCATCCAGCAATCAGGCCGTCATGAGATTGGGGTGCATGGCTGGATACACGAACTGAATACCTCGCTAGATGGTGCTACGGAATCAAGATTGTTAGCTCAGGCAGTTGATCAAATCGAAGCAATCACCGGAACCCGGCCAGTTGGTTACCGCGCCCCTTCTTGGAACCACAGCCCCAACACTTTGCAAATCGTGCGAGACATGGGTTTTCTTTATGAAAGCTCTCTGATGCATGATGACCGGCCCTATGAACTGTTGCAGAATGGTGAGCCCACCGGTGTGGTGGAGTTGCCTGTGGAATGGATACTGGATGACGCCCCTTTATTAAATCCACTAGGGACACGCTATATGAATCCACGGGATGTCATGCAAGTGTGGATGGATGAATTCGATAAGGCCTGGGAGGAAGGCACCATATTCTTGCTTACCATGCATCCCCACGTGATTGGGCATCGTTCCAGGCTGGTGGCTTTGGAAGGTTTGATCGAGCACATCAAATCCAAGGATCAGGTATGGTTCGCTACCCATGAACAAGCTGCTCACTATGTGCGAGAAAGGGCGGGTATGGATTAGCCTCAAAGCTGAGTTGATACTAAAAGACTCAACAAAAAAAGAGAAAGCAATGGAAACAACTTACAGTAAAGGCCTAACAAGAATAATAATTAGCAGTGCTTTCGTTGCTTCATTCAGTGCTGGACAATCATTCCTATATGCCGCCGAAGCTGATCAGTCTGCAGCCTCTTTCACCGCAAACCAAGCAACCCAGGGCGAAGTTGCTTACATTGCATATTGTGCATCCTGCCATGGCGCTAACCTCGAAGGTTTTGGACTGGTGCCCAGCCTTAGTGGCACCTACTTTGCCGAACGCTGGGGTAATAAGGCCGTGGATTTGCTGGCCGGGGATGTCCGCCGTATGCCGCCAGGCGCCGAGAATACATTGGGTGCTACCGCCTACACTGAGCTCGTGGCGTATATTTTACAACACAACGGGATCTCTGCCAGTGAACAAGCTCTGCCTGAGAGAGTCACCGCATTGAATGCACTGGTTATTCCAGCGGAGCAACTGGGCAACCAGAACGTAACAGTAGCAAATCCCCTAATTTACTTAACCGATGGTCCAATTTCGAACTCACCGCGACTACAAAATTTAGGCCCGGTTACCGACAACATGTTATTAAATCCTCCCGCCGGTGACTGGCTTAACTGGCGCCGCACTCTCGATGCCTCTGGTCATAGCCCACTGGATCAGATCACGAAAAACAATGTCAGCAGCCTTCAAATGGCCTGGGGCTGGTCACTCCCTACCGGCGCCAACATGATGACACCGATCGTACATGACGGCGTGCTCTTCGCATACAGCTTTGGTGACGTGGTTCAGGCGCTCGACGCCGCAACAGGAGAATTATTATGGGGATTTCAGCGGGAGCTGGAACCGGGTCGTGTCCCTGATTCCAAAAAAGGAGTCGCCATCTACGATAATAAACTCGTCATCCCCACCTCGGATATGCACCTTATTGCCCTCGATGTGAAAACAGGGCAACCATTATGGGACCACAAGGTTGATATCGGTGATGAAGACGGACACTGGTTCAAGAGCGCGCCCATAATAGCCAATGGCAAAGCAATTATAGGACTGACCGGCAGGCAAGCCGTAGAGGGTGGTGACTTTATTCTCGCTGTGGACATGGAAAGCGGCAAAGAAGTATGGCGCTTTTGGACGGTTGCCCGTCCCGACGAACCCGGTGGTGACACCTGGAATAATCTGCCTCTGGATCAACGCACTGGAGGTTCGGTATGGATACCCGGCAGCTTCGATCCCGAATTGAATCTGGTTTACTTCGGCCCCGCTCCTACATATGACACCGAAGTTCTGAGGCTTGGCCCGGACGATCAAGATAAAAACAACGACGCACTCTATACCAACAGCACCGTAGCACTCGATGCCGACACCGGTGAACTAATTTGGCACTACCAACATGCGCGCAATGACCAGCTCGACCATGACTGGGCCTATGAGAGACAGATCCTTGAAATACCTGTTAACGGCGTGATGCGCAAGGTAGTCGTGACGGGCGGCAAGCTGGCTATATTCGAAGCGATGGATGCGGCCACTGGCGAGTACCTCTGGTCCATAGATCTCGATATGCAAAATGTTGTAGCAGAAATCAATCAAGCAACCGGTGATAAGACACTTTCCCCCAATGCGATCCCGTCACTGGATGACGTACTAAGCGAGTTCTCACTGCCGGGCATCTGCCCAGACTGGCTCGGTGCCAGAAATATGCAATCATCTTCCTATAATCCAGCGACCCAGATGCTGTATATCCCAATCTCAGACACCTGCTTGGATGACAACACTGACGAACGCTGGCAGAAATATCCCGATCTTTCTACTAATAGCACTTATGGCATCATTAAAGCCGTTAATCTCGCTAACAAGGAAATAGTTTGGACCAAACGCCAGACTGGCCCGCAAGCTGCCGCCAACCTGATTACAGAAACCGGGCTTCTATTCATTGGATCGGTGGACCGCTGGTTCAAGGCTTTAGATCAGGAATCAGGGGAAGTGTTGTGGGAACGTCGCCTGGATAACGCCCTCAACTCCTATCCGATCACCTACCAAGTTGACGGCAAGCAGTATGTCGCAGTAGCAACCAATACGGGAGGCATACATACACGTACGATGCAAAACGCAGCAGGTATCAACCTTCCTCCGACCGGGGCGACGCTATGGATCTTTGCTTTGCCGGACTAAAACCGGGAAACCAAAACAGACGGTGTTCCCAACATAGCCGACCAGCCTTTCCTCGTTAGGTTATTTGATCTAAATTTTCAGGAACCAAACCGATACCGGAGTTTCATTGCCAGAGTATCGGCAATGCGGTCATTCCAAGATTGCTCTAGTAGATCTTGAAAAGTGAATTTGCCATGATTGGTCATAATTCACCGTTAGTTTTCCTTGTTTCTGTCCCTTCAATAGCCAGTTGCTGCTTTTTAATATTCGCTAACAAATTTTGGCAGAAGGAAGCAAACTGTGAAATGGTGGAAGAATTCCCAAAACGCAATCTTCGTGGAGAATGAGACTTACAAATGGGCAACCCCGAAATCCAGTATTAACCGTCGACTCATCTATCTGTCAGTTCTATTTGTGCTGGCGAGCCTCTTATTCAGCGTCTTAAAATAAACTCGGCTAATTAACGGGCTTGAAGTTGCGCTTCAACCGCGAGACTTTCCTCGTCCCTTTGTATCTCGAGCTGTACAACATCACCTGGGGCAGACTGACGCAGCAGATCGGAATAGGTTTGTAGATCATTTAGTGGCTGGCCATTGAAGCTACGAAGCACATCGCCGGCTTGCAGCCCGGCTTCATCCGCGGCGCTGTTGGGAGCTACGCCGGAAATACGCACACCCTCTCCTGCATAGTTGAAATCAGGTACTGTACCCAGGCTCGCTTCCCGCTCACCGGCCTGACCACTGAGCTCAATCACTTCAGCCCCTTGCAGGTTCACTCGCAGTGGATCGGTACGATCCGCCAGGTAGACCATGGCCTCTTCCACCCACAACGCCACCTCCGACATACCGGCTGCATCCAGCCTGTCTGAAGTGTCACTGGGCTGGTGATAATCCAGGTGAGTACCACTGAACAGGTGGATGGCAGGTACACCGCCATTAAGAAAACTCACGTGATCGCTGCTGGCTATAGTTTCGGTCGGAAACTCAGACTGGACGCCGACTGTAAAACCGATGCCCTGAGCCATGAACGGCCACTCGTAAGCGCTGTCACTACCAAATACCTGCAGAATTTGCCCTCCAAGGCGCCCTACGCCATCGAGATTGATCATGGCGAAGATATCTTTGCCAGCAAAACCACCCGGTGGGTTTTGAACAAAATGCTGTGAGCCTATCAGACCAGATTCTTCTCCAGTGAAGGCGACAAATAGAATAGGCCGCTGCGGAGTAAAGGTTCGGGATAATTTCGCTGCCACTTCAATCAGAACGCTAACGCCCGAGGCGTTGTCATCAGCGCCAGGGTATATCTCGCCTGTTTCTGGATCAATTCCGAGGTGATCATAGTGCGCTCCCAGTATTATGGGTTGCGCACTCACAGTCCTGTTTATACCAGCAATCATCCCAACGACATTCGCCAGTTCGGTGTTGCCGTAGCCTGCCAGTGTCTCGCGCCAGAGTTGGAGGTAGGTGCCTCCCAACGGCTGCAATCCGGCGGCGCGAAACTGGTCTGCTATGTACAATGAGGATTTATGAAGTCCCTCACTTTTGAGCCCTCTTCCCTCTTTATCCGCACTGGTTAACCGAGCGCTGTGGCGAAGCAACTGCTCCGGCAGGTACTTAGGCGGTAGTGAGGCGATAGGTTCTGGGACGGGCAAGCTATCCCAATGTATTGGCTTAGTTAGTTCGGGATTTACCCATTGAAGAGGCGAATCTGGGCTGGCCCAAATGCCTGAGACATCATTGGTTGGTTCATCACCAACGAAGCTCAGATAGGAATATTTGCCATAGTGCGGCAGCTTCTCGATCATACCCGGCATGGCTATCATGTCGTCAATATGTATCCACCCCACCGCGAGCTCGGGATCGGTGGGGTGACGGCCCGTTATCACGGCGGTACGGTTTATATAGGCAATCTCGCTTCCCGCCAGCGATACTCCACTATCGGAATACTCCACTCCGTAGGGCTTGACCGCAGCAAAAACATCATCCGAAAACGGATTTTCTCTTCCGAAAATCCACACGGCCTTATCGGTGGGTAAAGTCTCAATTTCATCAGCGTAAAGTATTTCAAATTCGACGCCCTGTCCGAATGTCTCCGCCATCTGCTCCCAGTGCTGGCTCTGCAAACGAGGTAGCACAAAGGCAATCTTTCGTGCACCAAACAATTCACCGATTGTGGGCGGTGTCTCTTCCCGGTCAAGCTGGCGGAAAACGTCGAAGAATGGGTCTACCAAAACCGCCTGCAGATTTTCGTAATCCTCGGCCATGACACCTTCCAATTTCTGGGATAAGGATACATCGTAAATCTGCGGCTCAGGCTCGTCTTCATAATAAAGAGCGACAGGGACCTTCAATCTATAGGGATCACCGAACTGGGTCTGAGCGAACATGATGCGGGCCTGGTTGTTATTCGCCTTTTCCACTGCCACCGACAATTCCGGTGCTCCGATGCGGTTAACCCATTGGTAGAAAAACGGGCCCAGGTCCACCCCGCTCAGCTGGGAATAAAGGTTCTCAATATCTGTGAATGACACGCGCTTATACTTGTAATCGCGGTAGAGCATTCGCAACCCTTCGACAAACAGCTCGTCCCCTAGCTCAATTCGTAACATGTGCCATAACATCAAGGTCTTGCCGTAACCCACAGCTTGGGTAGCTGCGGAATTACGGGAAGTGAACTCGGCCAATGGAAAGTCGGTACCTTCTGCCACGTAGTTTTTATAGCGGGCCAGCATTTCCTTTCGGTATTCGTGCCCGACACCGTTCATTTCCTGAAACAAATGATCAGCAAGATATGCGGTTAACCCCTCGCTCCAGTTACCAGAATCGTAGTCGGGGTAGACGCCGTTGCCCCACCAATTGTGAAGAATTTCATGGGGGTAGGACGATTCCAGGATAAAGGGAAAGCGGATGACCTGTTGGCCTAAGAGGGTAAAGGATGGCATGCCGTACCCGGTTTCCCAGAAATTTTCTACCAGTGCAAACTTGCTATAAGGGTAGTCACCCAGAAGTGGCTCATAAAGCTGCATGTAGCGCTCTGTGGCATCCATGTACTTAGCAGCCAGATTAGGATCGGGAGACCGAAGGTAGGCTAGCACTTCCACATCATCTGCCTGCTGCGAGTACTCGATAAAATCTGCAGCAATTAAATAAACTTCCTCCATTGGTACCTGACTGGTCCATCCATTCTTTCCATTCCTGTCCCCCTGGCTGACGGCGGTCCACGTGTTGGCATTGTCGGTAAATTCTACTTCGAGATCAAAAGTCAGAAGATCGATGCCAAAGTCTGGAATCCAGACACTGCTTTTATTTAGGTATACACCTTGTTCCCCGATAATTCCGGAGGTTTCGGCAAAGCTTTGGGCATACTCAGCAGTGCTCTGTTCAGCGACATCAAAAATCGAACCACTATAAATAAGCAATACCTGACGATTGCGGGCTGGTAAACCCAGTCTGTATTGATTGGTAGAGGCCATCGCACCAGGGTTGGCATTGCTGTTAATGTTAGTCACTACAGGATTACCGATAGCCTGTAGATTACCGGTGTAATCGCTGATATTTAGGTTACCGTTGAGCCCAAAGCTGATCTCGTTGCCTCCTAATTGTTCCGGAAGCGTGATCGTATCCTCCACCGAGATTCGCTGCGCAACAGGGTCCACTAACACCTTAAGACTATGGTGTACTAGGGGTTCTTCCACGGGCTCTACCGGAATTAAGGGCTGTGCAGCTGCCCACTGCCAAGCCAGTACCAACGCCAGTAGCGTGATAAAACTGAAGGAGTTCGAAAAGCTAGGGTTTAACATGCGCATTACGCCAGCTAGGGCTTGTTAATCGAGCCCTAATAACTCCAGCGCGCGCCCATGATTCCAGTCGCCCATGTGAATCTGGGAAGTACCGTCCGGTGTACGAGTTGTACTCCAGGCCAACCTGGAGCCGTCTGGCGAAAATACTGGCAGAATGTCCGTGCCCTCGGTGTTGGTGACTCGCACAGGCGTGTTAGTCCCTTCTGCATCAATCAAGAACAACTCGAAATTAGCATGGCCAAGCACATTGCTTGAATAGATGATGTAGTCGCCGCTGGGATGATAGTAAGGGCCCCAAGCGACCATGGCGTCAGAAGTAAGCTGACGTTGATTTCCACCGTCTATGCCCATGGTCCAGATCTCCGCACTGTTGCCGTCAGGATTAAAGCGACGCCATACCACCTCGGAATTATCGGGGCTGAAGAACGGGCCTCCATCATATCCCGGAGAATTGGTCAGTTGCTTCACGTTGGAACCATCAGCATCCATGACGAACAGATCCATGAAATATGAACTGTCGTCATCGAACAGCTTCTGTTCAGCCTGGGTAAGGGTGCGGCTATAAGCTTCGCGATTAGAGGCAAACAGAATTTTACTACCATCGCCCGAATAAGAGCCCTCAGCATCATAACCGTCGCTGTTGGTCAGGTTGATGATATTACTGCCATCGGCGTCGGCCTGGTAGATATCATAGTGGCGGTCGTAGTCCCACCCGTAGGGTCGGTCCACGCCACTTTCCCGGATACGGATTTCTTCGGTCTGTTTGTTCAATGCGTCCGGGTCTTCATGGGTCGAAGAAAACATGACCCGGTCCAGAGTAGGGTGAATCCAGGAACAGGTGGTAAGACCAATACCCGGTGATACTCGGTTTGTAGCACCAGTAGCCAGATCTCTGACATAGATCTGATAGAACGGATTATCGCCAGGTACTTCACTCTGAAAGATGAAGCGACTTCCATCGGCACTGAAATAGCCTTCGCCGGAGCGCAGGCTTTCAGTAATCAGCTGTTGAGTATTGCTTAAAAATTGATCTTCGCTCTCTGTGTCATAAGAACTGGTCTCGGAAGGCTCTGAATAGCTAGTGGCGCCGGCTACGCCGTCCGTAGACGTGGCGCCAGCAATGCCATCTTGCGCCAGGATTTGCCAGTTCAGGCCTACAGCCAGGGTTATCCCGACTGTCCTCACGAGTCGTGAGAGCGATTTTCGAGTGAGATACATGTTCATAATTTCAATCCAAATCATGTCGTTATTGACGTCTTTAACTCTGGCTACGGGTTACGCAAACGAGAAATTTTGCTGCTGCGAAAACACACCGAAAAGCCCGCCAGTATGAATAAAGAGCACATTACCGGCATCCGGCATGCAACCTTCTTTGCCCTTTAGAATCTCGGTTACCATGCCATGAAAGGCCTTCCCTGTATACACCGGGTCCAGGAACAAACCATCGGTTCTGGCTAATTCGGCGATGGTGCTGAACACCTCCTTTGAGGCAAGGCCGTAGCCCGGGCCCACGTATCCTTCAATAGTGTTTATGTCCTTTTTTTGGAGGTCTAAATCTATTTTATATCGCCGCTGCCAAAGCTTCACATCTTCATGAATTTTTTTCTCGAAGTATGCGGCATCATCACAAACATTGAAGGCAATCACTTTACCTGGCAA
>JAKUTG010000100.1:0-7960 GCA_022447905.1 Pseudomonadales bacterium
GAATGAATCATCGAGGTTTTGATCATTAATAAGCCCTTTCCATCCTATTGAGGTACGCGGTTTTTCGAAGTACACCCGCATTACAATAAACAATACATCCTTTACTTTTTCCGTAAGTATTTTAAGGCGCTTAGCATAATCGATGGCTGCATCGGTATCGTGTATGGAACATGGGCCCACAACGACGAATAGTCGAGGGTCTTGTCGATCCAGAATGGAAAACACAGTCTCTCTCGCGCACTTCACTGATTCTAGAACTGCAGCATCGAGCGGTAATTCAGCCTTAAGTTGCTCAGGCGTGATTAGCGCATCATTTGACGCTACATTTAGATTTTCTGTACCGACCGACATACCACATCCCTGACTCAAATATTTTGGGGTGGCAATAATAACAAATAGTTGTTTGCAAAGTCATATCCAAAAATTAATAATTCTTTAATAGACTAATATGATGAATATAAAAGCTATAGTGCAGGTTAATCAGAATTTCGATGCTGGCAACATCGAAGTTGTCTCGATCGAGCATCCCTCTAACATCCAGTTGAAGATACGCATGGACAATAAGTCCCATTTCTACCAATGGTTTTATTTCAGGTTAAGTGGGGCAAAACATACACCGTGCACCTTGAAAATACTCAACGGAGCAGAAGCCTCATACCCAGATGGTTTTAAGAATTATCGTGTGCTGTATTCTTATAACCGCAAGGAATGGCTGCGTCATGGCACAACTCTGAAAAATGGCGTCCTATCGATTGATTTTACACCTTTGTTTGATGCGGTATATTTCGCCTACTTTGTTCCCTACTCGATGGAACGACACCACGATATGATTGCGATCTCACAGCAAGTGTCCCATTGTTCTCATCAGGTACTCGGGCAAACTTTGGACGGGCAGGATCTTGACCTGCTGAAACTATCCATACCAAACTATGGTAAAAGAACTGGGAAAAAAAATTGTTGGATGATTGCCCGTCAACATCCTGGCGAAACTATGGCAGAGTGGTGGATGGAAGGCTGTATAGAAAAACTTTTGGATAATGAATCCGAATTGACCCGAGCTCTTCTTAAGCAATGTGATATTTATCTGGTTCCCAACATGAATCCTGACGGCAGCCGACGAGGTCATCTTCGCACCAATGCCGCAGGTTGCAACCTGAACCGTGAATGGGCGACTCCAACACTGAAAGCTTCTGCAGAAGTATTCCTTGTAAAAGAAGCCATGGCGGAGGTTGGTGTGGACTTTTTACTGGACGTGCATGGAGACGAATCACTTCCCTATTGTTTTATTGCTGGAACAGAAGGATTGAACGAATGGAATGATGAACGACAGGCTCAACTAGATTTCTACCGAAACAGATTGGCCGAGATTAACGCAGATTTTCAGACCACGAAAGGTTATCCCCGCAATCCTCAAGGTGAAGCCAACATGACTATGAGCACGGTTCAAATTGCTCACTTGCATAACTGCCTGGCCATGACTTTAGAAATGCCATTTAAGGATACCACTGCCACCCCAGATCAAATATACGGGTGGTCAACCGATCGCTGCAAGCGTCTGGCTCACTCCTGCCTAGTAGTACTAAACCACTTTCTGGAGAGCGATCTTTAACTAGACTTTATGATAAAGGTTGCGTCCCTGCTCGTTATACTGGTCTGCCATTTCTTCCATACCCAATTCAATTGCATCACCAACTTCCTGCAATTCTTTTTGTGCGGCGTAATCCCTTACTTCATGGGAAATCTTCATAGAACAGAATTTCGGGCCACACATGGAGCAGAAATGTGCTACTTTGCCAGATTGCTTGGGTAGTGTTTCGTCATGAAACTCCCTAGCTGTGGTAGGATCCAACCCCAAATTAAACTGATCCTCCCAACGGAATTCGAAACGGGCTTTAGAAAGCGCGTTATCTCGAAGTTGCGCGGCAGGGTGTCCTTTGGCCAAATCAGCTCCATGCGCCGCTATCTTGTATGCCATCAGGCCGTCCTTCACATCCTGTTTGTTAGGTAGTCCAAGATGCTCCTTGGGTGTGACGTAGCACAACATCGCACAGCCATACCAACCAATCATGGCCGCGCCGATCCCAGACGTAATGTGATCATAGCCCGGAGCGATATCTGTTGTGAGCGGCCCTAGCGTATAGAAAGGCGCCTCGTCGCACACTTTTAGCTGCATGTCCATGTTTTCTTTAATCATATGCATAGGTACATGTCCGGGGCCTTCAATCATTGTCTGCACATCATGTTCCCAAGCTATCTTAGTCAGCTCACCTAAAGTTTCCAACTCGCTGAACTGAGCTACATCATTAGCATCGGCGATGGACCCCGGTCTTAATCCGTCGCCTAGGGAAAAAGAAATATCATAGGCTTTCATGATTTCACAAATATCTTCAAAATGCGTATACAGAAAATTTTCCTTATGGTGGGAAAGACACCACTTTGCCATAATGGATCCTCCTCTTGATACAATCCCTGTAACGCGTTTTGCAGTGAGAGGTACGTAACGAAGTAGCACTCCCGCGTGAATGGTAAAGTAGTCTACTCCCTGTTCAGCCTGCTCGATCAGTGTATCGCGGTAAATTTCCCAAGTGAGATTTTCAGCAACACCGTCAACTTTTTCCAAAGCCTGGTAAATCGGTACAGTGCCAATAGGCACCATTGAATTACGAATTATCCATTCACGAGTTTCGTGTATGTTTTTGCCCGTTGATAAATCCATAACTGTATCTGCACCCCACAATGCGGACCATGCTAATTTTTCGACCTCTTCTTCTATTGAGGATGTGATTGCGGAGTTACCAATATTAGCGTTTACCTTCACCAGAAAATTACGACCAATAATCATCGGCTCAATTTCAGGATGATTTATATTGGCAGGAATTATGGCTCTACCTAAGGCTATCTCGTTACGGACAAATTCAGGTGTGATTTCAAATGGGATGCTGGCCCCGTGCGATTGCCCATGATGTTGTGCTGCCAGCTCCGGTTGTTCTGAAGCTTGTTGCTGAGCCGTATTTTCACGTATCGCAACGAACTCCATTTCGGGAGTAATTATGCCTTGTCGCGCATAATGAAGCTGCGTAACGTTTTCTCCCGACTTGGCTCGCAACGGATTCTTGATGTGCTCGAAGCGAAGATGTGCTGTTTTTGCATCGCTAAAACGCACCTTCCCAAAGTCGGAACTTGGCGATTTTAATTGTTCCGAGTCTCCTCGTTCTAGTATCCAGGGAGCCCTAAGAGACGGAAGCCCAGCTCGCAAATCAATCTCACAATCGGCATCGGAATAAATTCCAGATGAATCGTAAACACGAATCGGTGGGTTGCCTTCAACACCCGACTCAGTCTGTGTTGATGTCAGGGTAATCTCCCGCATGGGAACCTGCAGATCCGGACGACTACCTTCAACGTAAACCTTCCTGGAATTTGGAAAATGTTTTTGGGCACTAGTATCCAGCTGGTCAATTCTATCTAGGAAATTTTTGGGATTGGCGTTCATTAAAGGTTCCTGTACTGTTGGCGAAACCAGCAATTATGGTTGCTCCTTTCTTAATACAGAGCGTAAATCTGTCTCTGATGGCCAGAGGTCGGCAGAGCAAAAAATGAACAAACATTATGCCCCAAATTCGGAACAAAGTAATAACAGTCTAAAGGGTGAAATTTTGTGCTAATGCTAAATTTCGCGAAGCGTTTGATGGGTATATAAGTGCTGCTCGTCGCAAACGGCCAGATGAAAGAAGCTCTTAATTGTCACTTTTAGTTACACTGTGTAGAATGCCGTCTTGCTTCAAAACCGCCAGCCGAAATTCTCATTTGATCATTTATATCACTGAATGATCAATCCACTTTTTAAGTAGAAAGGTCACAAACTATGTTACGCAGAACGAAGTTTATCGGAATTTTATTATTTAGCAGCCTGACTAGTTCACTGAGCTATGGAGATGATTTGGTCACCATTTTGCAACTGGCGTTGGATAATGATCCTAGTCTCAAACAAGCGCAGGCAAGTTATCGGGCAAATCGGGAGAATGTTATACAGAGTCGCTCCAGCATGTTGCCCTCACTAGGAGTTGGAGCCGGTACTTCGCGACTCACTAGTGGCTTTACCGATTCCCAATACGTCAATATGATTAACCCACTCACTGGCGAGACAGTACGCACCAAGGTGAGGGACGATCACAGCTTCCGTCCAGGTATTAACAACCACAACTGGGGTGTTAGCCTTACCCAGAGCGTATTCAATCTCCCCAACTGGTACAGCTTTCAAAGTGCCGAGGCTACCGACAGAGCAGCAGCAGTGAATCTCGCCGCTCAGGAGCAGGATTTGATCATGCGAGTAGCCTCCGCTTACTTTGATGTATTGCGTGCTCAAGACCTGCTAGAAACCAATATCCAGGAAGAGGAGGCTGCGCAGCGGTCTCTAGAACAAACCCAACAACGGGAAGCAGTTGGCCTAGTAGCTATCACCGATGTATACGACAGTCAGGCTGCGTATGACCTAGCAAGAAATACGACAATACTGCAACAGGATTTCCTCAGGTCGCGGTACGAAGCACTTGAAGCCATCACCGGCCAAGGTCATCCTGATATCGATGAACTGCTTGACAACTTTCCAATTGTAGAAGTGGAAGGCAATCTCAACCAATGGGAAACTCAAGCAGACAATAACAGCCTAGCGATTGCCGCCGCCGAATTTAATTTAGACGCCTCACGTCAAACTTTACGGGCACGCAAGTCAGACGGCCTGCCTACATTAGATTTACAAGGGTTCTATGGTCACATTGTTACTGCACCAATAGTAAGTCAAGGTATTCAAATTGGTGGCGGTGCCAGTGACCGAACCCAACTCGCTTTGAACCTCAATATTCCTCTCTACACCGGCGGAACCCTCAGTTCAAGAAAACGTGCGGCTGAGTACAATGTTGTCGCGGCGCAGGAATCACTGGAACTTACCAAGCGTGAGCTAACCCAGAATATCCGTAACGCCTATAGGAGTGTAAATACCGATGTATTGGTTGTTGCGCAGCGACAACAATCCATAACATCGGCGCAGAGCGCGCTGGATGCGACGGAATTAGGAGCAGAAGTAGGCACCCGAAACATCGTTGAGGTGTTACTGGCTCGAGAAAACCTATTTCGTGCTTTACGAATGTATGCGGACGCACGCTATACCTATGTAATTGACACCCTGGTCCTGAAACAGATTGCTGGTATTCTCACACCCCAGGATATTATTGAACTCAACGAATGGTTACAGGAAAGCGAAGTCGCCGCTCAATAAATCAGCTTGCTGATACACGAAACGCTTCAAAGAATTTAGCGGAGGCCATTCCGCTTGCTCCGTCTAATGAGATTTCACCAAAAACATACTTGCTGCTTGTATGTTTCTGCTACGATGGTTCTGCGCTTGAAAAGACTGCCGAGATATTCTGTCGCTTATTGCTACTGACTTAATCATGCCAAAGCTTAACTGTTCTCAGCTTGCGTCCCAGATAAAGGTATGGGGAAGCGAACTTGGTTTTCAGCAAATCGCCATTACCGATGCCGATTTAGACAATTATGCAAAATACTTGTCTGCCTGGATTGACAACAATTATCACGGCGCCATGACTTACATGGCAGAAAATCACGAAAAGCGGTGCCACCCAGAACAGTTGCACCCAGGGACAATTCGTATAATCACTGCGCGTATGGATTACTCAGTCAGCAAATCGAATTCTCTCCATCCCATGCAGCAACGCGACCGAGCCTATGTCTCCCGTTATGCCAGGGGCAGGGATTACCACAAGCTTGTTCGAAAAAGACTCCAGCAGCTAGCTGATAAGATCGAAGAAGCTGCCGGGCCATTTGGATATCGGGCTTTCGTCGACAGCGCACCAGTGCTAGAACGCGCATTGGCGGAGAAATCAGGCATGGGCTGGATTGGAAAGAACACAATGTTAATTAATAAAAACGCTGGGTCCTGGTTTTTCCTCGGGGAACTATTTACTGATCTTCCTTTGCCTATAGATGATAGAGACAGTGATCACTGTGGCTCCTGCGCTGCCTGTCTAGATATCTGTCCTACCCAGGCATTTATTGGACCAAAAGTGCTGGACGCTACACGCTGTATTTCTTACTTGACGATCGAGTTACGCGGATCCATCCCGGAGGAATTTCGCAAACCTATGGGCAATCGCATTTTCGGATGTGATGACTGCCAACTCGTGTGCCCTTGGAACAAGTTTACCCAAATTAGCGAAGAAACAGATTTTTCGCCGCGACACAACCTAGATGACGCTAAACTCATTGAATTATTTCAATGGACGGAACAGGAATTTTTCCTCAAGACCAGCGGTTCACCTATTCGCAGAATTGGCTACGAGTGTTGGTTACGTAACATTGCTGTGGCTCTAGGAAATGCGAATACAAATGAAGAAACAATTACAGCGCTCAAAGCATCTCTCAATCATCCGTCAAAACTAGTGCGTGAACATGTACAGTGGGCCCTTGAGCAACATGGGCAGCGTACTGGATAGCTTGTCAGGCTTTAATGAAATGTTCTCGGTAATATTTCAGTTCGTTAACTGAGTCCTTAATATCATCCATTGCTTGGTGCTTGCTCTGCTTGAAGAGTCCTTCCATGATCTCAGGCTTCCATCGCCGCACTAGCTCTTTGATAGAGCTCACATCAAGATTACGGTAGTGAAAGAACGCTTCCAATTCGGGCATGTAATTTGCCATGAACCGGCGATCCTGACAAATGCTATTGCCACACAGTGGTGATGCATTCTTTGTGGAATATTCTGACAGAAACTCTAGCGTCTGACGTTCCGCTTCCGGTTCATCAATAGAGCTACTCTTTGCCCGGCCAATTAATCCCGAGCTACCGTGATGTTTTTGATTCCATTCATCCATAGCATCCAGTAGTTCATCTGGTTGCTTGATGGCGAGAATTGGACCTTCCGCGAGGATGTTTAATACTGGATCGGTCACCAGAGTAGCAATCTCGATGATACGATCTGATTGAGGAATGAGCCCGGTCATTTCCAGATCCAGCCAGACAAGGTTCAGGTTTTTATCCATTGAATTTCGATAGCGTGTTGCGCTTGTTACCAGACATTGTAGCAAAGCTTGAATAGCCAGAATATGCAATAATCGTGGCACTTTAATACATTTATCGCATTATGTTCTCGACTACCCAATATTTATGAGCAAAAGACGGCTAAGCAAACATCAGAAGTCTCGCATAACCGAGAAACAACAAAGAGAAATTGAGGCCGTTACATATAGCAAATTCAGCAATGCTACCACTAGCAGCAACTGCAACGGCAGAATCATCAGTCACTTCGGTAAACAATTGGATGTAGAAGTGCTCAATAAAAATGGGTCTCCACGAACTGTGCGATGTCACCAACGGGCGAACCTGCCTGATCTGGTAACAGGTGACTTAGTGGTCTGGGACCAGGAAAGCGATGAAAGCGGCGTCATTGTCGCGGTTAACGAGCGTCAAAATTTGTTTGCGAGGCCGGACGCGGCCGGAAACCTGAAACCAGTTGCAGCCAACATCGATATCGTTCTTATTGTTTTTGCCGTAATGCCTGAGCCATTTATGAATCTCATTGACCGCTACCTAGTGGCCGTTGATAATCTAGGACTGGAGCCGCTTTTGGTGTTCAATAAAATTGACTTACTGAATGAGCAAAACTCCGACGAATTCAACAGTATATTGTCGATTTACGAGGAGCTCGGGTATCCAGTACAACGGGTTTCAGCTCTGACTGGCAGAGGCATTGCCAAACTCGAAGAAGCCTTATCGGTCAAGACTACCGTGTTCGTCGGACAGTCCGGAGTCGGCAAATCTTCGCTGGTTAACCGGCTGGGATTAGCTAAGATGACAGACGTAGCTGACCTGTCCCAAAAAAAATATAAGGGCACGCATAAAACAACGACAGCTAGACTTTTTCACCTACGCAACTGTGACGTG
>JAKUTG010000101.1:0-7942 GCA_022447905.1 Pseudomonadales bacterium
CCGTTAAATCATGGGCCCTTCAATCCTAATACAAATACATCAACTCGCCGATTACTGAGTAGAGGATTAATTTCAAGGATGGCTCAAGTGGCCGAATCACAATTCCAAAAGGACCCCGTACTGGCTCTAAGCCAGGCGATCGACAGTGGTTCCCTGTATCAGATTCGGCAAATGATTAAGACTTTGCCTACGGCGGGAATTGCCCACTTAATTGAATCATCTCCACCTAATACCCGAAGTGTACTTTGGCAATTGATCGATAAGGATTCTGAGGGAGAGGTTATTCAGTATCTCAACGAAGACCTTCAGAACGATATCCTAAGTGAACTAAATGCGGAACAGGTAGCTGAACTCACAGAGGGCCTAGAAACAGATGATCTGGCAGACATACTACAACAACTACCTCAGCAGGTTACGTCTCAGGTCTTACAGGCCATGGGCCAGCAAGATCGTCATCGGGTCGAAACTGTGCTTTCCTACGATGAGGATACCGCAGGTGGATTAATGAACACGGACACCATTACTGTGCGGCGTAACCATACCGTGGAGCTGGTGCTCCGGTATCTGAGACGTCACGAAAGTATCCCCGAAATGACAGATAATATTCTTGTCGTCAATCGGGATGACGAGCTACTTGGAATACTGCCACTCCGAGAAGTACTCGTATCTGATCCTAACACATCGGTCCGGGAAGTAATGCGGGAAGACATTGAGGCCATTCCGGTAGATATGGAGGCTACCCAAATTGCTCAATTATTTGAGCAACATGACTGGGTGTCAGCTCCCGTTGTCGATAACAATAAGAAACTGCTAGGCCGTATCACTATTGATGACGTGGTAGATGTTATCCGCGATAGCACCGAGCACTCTTTAATGAGTATGGCAGGACTCGACGAAGAGGACGATACATTTGCACCAATTATCAAAACAGCCAAACGCCGTGCACTCTGGTTGGGGGTTAATCTGATGACAGCAGTGCTCGCTTCGGTAGTGATCTATTTATTTCAGGATACTATCGATCAAGTCGTCTATTTAGCAGTTCTAATGCCAATCGTGGCAAACATGGGAGGCGTAGCAGGCACACAAACACTGACACTGGTTATCAGGAGCCTAGCACTTGGGCATATAACCCCATCCAACATTCGTTGGCTGTTGACCCGGGAGCTAGGAGTTGCCGTGTTGAATGGTGCTCTCTGGGCATTTGTCATATCGCTCATTGCATTCATGTGGTACCGCGATTTGCTGCTAAGCTATATCATCGCATCGGCGATGTTGATAAATCTAGTCACCGCTGCTCTCGCAGGAGCATACCTACCCCTATTTCTCAAACGGATCAAGATCGACCCAGCCTTAGCTGGTTCCGTAGCACTAACAACGGTGACTGACTCTATTGGCTTTTTCGCCTTTCTTGGACTGGCCCAAATTTTTTACGTGTAAACAATGGACCGGGAAAAGAGCTCGCTGGATCAGCACCGAAGCAAGACTCAGCGTAAAAAAGACGCTCTAGCATTACAAGCACTTGGAGATAAGCTAACTTATTTCGCCCCCTCCCAGTTGTCGAAATTGCCCCTCACCGAAGCAGTGATAACTGCAATTGGGGAATATAACCTGCTCCCTAAAAAACACGGAGCCAGGAAGCGCCAATTACAGCTTATAGGACGTCTAATGCGCTCATGTGATTATGAAGTCGTCTCTTTGGCTATAGAACAGCTACCTAGAAATGAAGCCCAAGAACCTAAAGATTTGCGAAATATTAGAGAATTGAGCGAAAAAATACTGAGTGAAGGCAACGCTGAAATAAACGCCGCTATTAAAGAACACGGCAACCTTGATCGACAAAAACTACGCCGGCTGTATCGCGAATATTATAAGGGTAGTGAAGCTCAGCAACAGAAAATTCGCTCAAAGTTAGCAAATTATCTCGCTAACAATTCTTCCAAATAAAACCCCCATCCGTCGACAGGAATCCCATTCAACGAGGCACCAAATCCGTTATAGCCCATTATTTTAGCTGGCTAGTAGGGTCCCAGATTAAGTGATACCATCCTTTGCGCTACATAATTCGCAATCGAGTTATAACACGTGTTCTTGCATGAGCCCCCACTAGTCGTTAAGAGCCGTACCAACATACCAACAATAGGATAACCATGTCAGATATATGATTGAAGATATATTCCCTATACTAGTCATTTCAGCAATCATTACCGGAGCGATCGGATTGTTTCTGGGTTCTTCCGTGAACAAGGGCTTCGCGGGTTTTTTTCTTGGATTGTTCTTAGGCCCGATAGGTTGGATTATTGTTCTTTTACTCCCTCGAGAAATCAGCCATAACTCGGAAACACAAGCGTCTAAAGGTAGTGCTCATGATTACTGGAAATCCAACATTAAGATTGTCTTATCGCTATTGGCGGTCTGGTTCTTTATCTCCTACGGCTGCGGCATCCTTTTTGTTGATGCTCTTGATACGATCCGGTTCGGAGGTTTCAAGCTTGGGTTCTGGATAGCCCAACAAGGAAGTATTTTTGTATTTGTAATCTTGATATTTGTCTATATCCACTTGATGGACAAGCTTGATGATCGCTACAACTTGGAATCGTCAAAAGGCGAAATGGATATTGCCGAGGAAGATTCTCAATGAGCGTGCAGGTCTGGACTTTCGGTTTCGTATTTCTTACGTTCGGGCTTTATATAGGTATCGCCATCTGGTCCCGAGCCGGTTCCACCAGCGAATTCTACGTGGCGGGAGGTGGGGTTTCTCCGCTGGCCAATGGTATGGCCACTGCAGCAGACTGGATGTCCGCGGCTTCATTTATTTCCATGGCCGGCCTCATTTCTTTTTTAGGAAGAGATGGCACATTTTACCTAATGGGGTGGACGGGTGGCTACGTGTTACTTGCCTTATTGTTGGCGCCCTATCTACGAAAATTTGGCAAGTTTACTGTGCCCGACTTTATCGGCGACCGCTATTATTCTCAATCAGCTCGTTTAATCGCAGTGTTCTGTGCAATTGTAATTTCCTTTGTCTATGTCTGTGGTCAGATGCAAGGAGCGGGCATTGTATTTTCAAGATTCCTTGAAGTGGACGTTACCACCGGCGTCATAATAGGTATGGCGATTGTATTCTTCTATGCAGTGATGGGGGGCATGAAAGGGATCACCTATACTCAAGTCGCGCAGTATTGCGTATTGATTTTTGCCTTTATGGTACCTGCCATTTTTATATCCATGCTGATGACTGGAATCCCAATTCCTCAGATTGGATTCGGTGCGGAACTAACTGAAGAATTTGGTGGAGGTCGTTTGCTGGATCGATTGGACGGTATGAGTGAAGCGTTGGGTTTTGCAACCTACACCGAGGGGCAGCGCACGACCCAGGATGTATTTTTCATAACTGCTGCTCTGATGTTTGGCACCGCCGGCTTGCCACATGTAATTATCCGATTCTTCACCGTGCCTAATGTTCGTGATGCACGCAGATCCGCTGGGTTTGCCCTCTTCTTCATTGCCATTCTCTACACAACTGCCCCGGCTGTTGCTGCATTTGCCCGGACAAACCTCCTCACGACTGTAAGCAATGTGGAATACACAGCGGTGCCTGAATGGTTCAGTAAGTGGGAAGCCACAAACCTGGTTTCCTTTGAAGACAAGAACAACGATGGACGCATACAGTATTTAGGTGACGCAGAGCAAAACGAATTGGAGGTCAATCGTGATATCATGGTACTGGCAAATCCGGAGATAGCGGGATTACCCAATTGGGTTGTAGCTTTGGTGGCCGCAGGGGCGCTTGCCGCCGCACTTTCTACCGCTGCAGGACTGTTACTTGTGATCTCCACTGCGGTAGCCCATGATCTTTTAAAACGAAGTTTTATGCCCGCTATTACGGAGAAGCAAGAGTTGCTTTATGCGAGGGTAGCAATCTTTGTGGCCGTGCTAGTAGCCGGTTACGTGGGCATCAATCCTCCGGCATACGTGGCCCAGGTTGTTGCTTACGCGTTCGGTTTGGCAGCAGCGTCATTCTTTCCAGCCATCGTACTGGGCATTTTTCAGAAACGAATGAATAAGCATGGTGCAATAGCCGGTATGTTGGCAGGGTTTACGTTTACTGCGGCTTATATAATTTATTTCAAAACCATTAATCCGGCCGCGGACAATGCAGCCAACTGGTGGTTAGGTATCTCTCCGGAAGGAATTGGGTCGATTGGTACTTTAGCAAACCTGACTGTTGCGATAATAATAAGTAAATTCACACCGGCTCCACCAAAAGACGTTCAAGCTATTGTTGAAGACATTCGCTTACCCGGTGAAGCTGTGGCCAGATAAGCCAGTTCTAATCCCTAGTTTATAGGGTAATTTCGGCTCGCTAAGTACCGTGCGTGCCGTGCTCGGTTTTTTCCCAGTAATCATTAACCGTCTGCTTCATCTCCCGATGCATGAACAAAATTCCTACTAGATTCGGCACAGTCATTAACACGATTGTTATTAGCGATAGATTCCAAACTATTGTGGTATCAGCCAGCGCTGCGTAGAAAAACCCGAGTATGTAGATAATTCGATAAGGCAGAACCGATCTAGGACCCAATAGATAGGTCATCGCCCTGTCACCGTAGTAGGACCAGGCAATTGCAGTAGAGAAGGCAAATAGCATCAATCCAATGGACACGATGTATTGCCCATATTCTCCGAAAATTCCTCGAGTAAAGGCGCGGGTAGTCAATGGTACTGACTGCAATAATGATCCACCTGTGACTATGATAGATGTGTCTTCCAAACGTCCATTAGCCACGGAGACACTTCCAGTGATTGGTTCACCATCGCGTGTGTACCGGGTTTCCTCTGCAAGAGACCTGTTATGGATAAGCGTGAAATCCGAGGCGTCGACTACTTCACCTAACACCAACCTGATTTCTCCCGTGTAACTTGTGGCACGGGATTCCTCTCCCCCAAAGTAGGAGAAAAGTGCCTCTATATCTGTTGGTTCATCCTGGCTATAGGTTCCAGCGACAAAATTCATGTCTGCCCGTTGAAATTCATTTTCAAACTTCTCCATCCAAACACCGGAAGAGAGAATGACCATTCCCGTTATAGTGCAAATGACTATGGTATCTATAAAGGGTTCTAGAATGGACACCATACCTTCGTCTGCAGGCTCGTCAGTTCGTGCTGAGGCGTGGGCAATTGGTGCTGAGCCTTGCCCCGCTTCATTGGAATACAATCCCCGGTTCACGCCTCGATCAAAAGCATAAGCAAAAGTCGCCCCAAGAAAGCCTCCTGTGGCGGCGGAACCGTTAAACGCATCACTGAAGATAGACACAAACGAAGGGATGACATTACCAATATTGGGAATTATGACCGCGAATGCACCCACCAAATAGATAAAAGACATGGTCGGCACGATAGCCGTGGCTACTGTAGCTATACGTGTAATACCTCCGATGATCACCAAAGCTAGAAGCACCGACAAAACACTAGCAGTTATAAGGGGATCAAGAGAAAAAGTACTCTCAAGTCCGGCTGCAATACTATTTATTTGAGGAAGATTACCCGTACCGAAAGAACTCAATACTGTAGCTATGGCAAAAATGACTGCCAACCACTTAGCATTCAGCCCTTTTTCCATGTAATACATCGGCCCCCCAGCCATAGTCCCATCCGAAGTCTGGGTGCGGTACTTGTGGGAAAGGGTGACTTCTACGAACTTGCTAGTCATACCGAAGAATGCAGTCATCCACATCCAAAACAATGCAGCCGGGCCTCCCAAATGAAGTGCCAGAGCGACACCTCCAATATTACCTGTACCCACGGTGCCTGATAGTGCAGTTGAGAGTGCCTGGAAGTGAGTTGTATCGCCCTTTGCCCCCTCCTTGTCAAACTTGCCTGTCGTTACGCCTATGGCATGCTTGAAATAGCGAATCTGAGGAAATCCGAGGTAGAGCGTGAAAAATATGCCTACAAGCAACAGAAAAGTTGGGAACCAAATGGCGCTGCCAAGATAACCATCGATGAAAATTAAAAATTCATTTACTGCGTCCAAAGCACTTCCCTTGTATGTTGTTATTTAAAGACCTAATCATGTTAATCCCTTGTAATCCTTAAAAGTGAGTACCTAATCATTACTAATCGTTATTTTAGGACTAGATGATACTACTGAGGAAACTTCTCCAACACGTCGAACCACATTATCGGCGAGCTGCAAATATGCTTGGGAAGCTGGATGATCCGGATTCGATGCTACCACAGGATTACCTGCATCAGATTGCTCACGAATGGTTAAATCAAGTGGTAACCGTCCAATCACTTCAGTTCCATAATCCACGGATAGGCTATCTCCTCCTCCACTTCCGAAAATAGACTCTTCATAACCGCACTTAGAACATATATGTGTGCTCATATTCTCCACTATTCCTAATAGTGGGACATCGACCTTATTAAACATTTCTATGCCTTTTCGTGCATCCAGGAGCGCTACATCCTGGGGCGTGGTGACTATAACTGAGCCGCTAATTTTTACTGACTGGGCTAGACTTAACTGGATATCTCCTGTCCCAGGGGGCATATCGACGACAAGATAATCCAAGTTGGACCAAGTCGTGTTATTCAGTATCTGATTGAATGCGGAAATCACCATAGGAGCCCGCCATACCATAGCCGACCTCTGATCTACTAGGAACCCTATTGAATTGCATTCAATTCCATGGGCAGTTATAGGAGACATGTACTTTTGCTCTTTGATCTCCGGGCTGGTACCTGGTTTTACTCCCATCATGAGCGGTAGGCTTGGACCATATATATCTGCATCGAGTAACCCCACGCGGGAACTTTGTTGCTGAAGGGCCAAAGCAAGATTAACAGCGGTAGTAGATTTTCCAACACCACCTTTTCCAGATGCAATGCAGATGATGTGCTTTATGTTATCCAAATAACTCATAATGAATCCAACCTGTCCGCAGATACCAGCATCAGTGGGTAGAGTTTCGCTTTCTTAATTGAGAGAATTATCTTTTATTCGACCTAAAAAGAAAATAGGCATGACACGGGTATAATTAGCTCGATAAAATCGAATCTGTAAAGATTTAATGGCTTTAGCCTCGAACGGTAAGATCACGAAACAACATGCACAAATCCTTATGGTTTCTATTCCTATTCAACAGCTCGGTGCTCGCCGCCGAGCTGCAGGAAGAGACTGAAGTTAAATTTGCCATTTTCTCTTCCGCATGGGGAGAGAATACCGATGACGGTTTGCGCGTGGTTGCGTATAACCAAACACAAGGCCACATCCGCCTGAATACTATCCTCTTTCTGAAAGAGGAATCGGAAGGTTCTGAGCAAGTTGCCGTCAATCTGAACCTCGAAGTTCCATCTCTCGCTTACGCTGATGTAGAATTTCCGTACATCGATCTTTTGCAAGGCAACGAGTGCATAGGACGAACAATGGCGGAGAGCTGGAAACTGGTAGAAATCTCCAATTACACTTTAAATCCTTCGGTCAGAAACCTAATTATAGAAGATACCGACTCGTTCCGAATCTATCAATGTATTGAAAATGTGCGGACAATCTGGACGCGTCTAGCAAACAACACCCAAGTTCAATACGAAGAATGGGTGCTATTCCATTTCGAGTCGCGACGGGATAACTAGGCAAGCATCACTGACAAAAAAAGGGCCTAATAATCCCTATTTATTTTGCTTTCGACTAGATTAACCCAGAAGTATTCCACCGTAATTCACAAAAAATGGAGCAAATACTAGGCTCAAAATGGCTGATAATTTAATCAGTATATTTAATGATGGCCCAGAGGTGTCCTTTAATGGATCCCCAACAGTGTCACCCACAACGGCTGCCGTGTGTACATCAGATCCTTTACCGCCAAGATTGCCCGCTTCGATGAACTTCTTGGCATTATCCCAAGCTCCTCCACTGTTGGAAGAAGCAATCGCTAGG
>JAKUTG010000102.1:0-7872 GCA_022447905.1 Pseudomonadales bacterium
AGCGTCCTTGGTTCCACAGGTTCGATTGGCAAAAATACGCTTGATGTGATTAAGATGAATCCTGGTATTGAGGTATACGGGCTAAGTGCACACAGTAATATAGAGCTGCTTCTGGATCAGTGTAAGGAATTTCAGCCACGTTATGCTGTGGTGAGCGACGATAATAATGCTGTTCGGTTTGGCGAGCTGTTAGAGTCAAGTGATTGTAAAACCGAATTGTTAACAGAAAATGCTTCACTGGAGCGCATTGCTAGCGATAACGACGTTCAAGTAGTGATGACCGCTATAGTCGGCGCGGCCGGGCTGGCTTCCACCTTGGCTGCTGTAGCTGCGGGTAAGCGTGTCTTATTGGCCAATAAGGAATCATTGGTTATGACTGGTGAATTATTCATGGACACCGCCATGCAATCGGGAGCGACCATTATTCCAATAGATAGCGAGCATAATGCCGTATTTCAGTGTCTGCCTGGCAATGCTCAAGGTCTGCAAGGCTCCAGGCTTAAAGGTGTGGAAAAGATAACTTTGACAGCCTCAGGTGGACCCTTCCTAACTACACCTCTTGCGCAATTTGATAGCATCACTCCGCAACAGGCATGCAAACATCCGAAGTGGTCAATGGGACGAAAAATCTCGGTAGATTCGGCCACCATGATGAATAAGGGCCTAGAACTGATTGAAGCGAGCTACCTGTTTGATGTGGACTTAGATCAGCTCGAGGTTTTAATTCATCCGCAGAGCATTGTTCACTCCATGGTGTATTTTCAGGATGGGTCAGTCTTGGCTCAGTTGGCGAATCCGGATATGCGCATACCTATAGCCTATGGCTTGGCTTGGCCAGAACGTATGGCGTTGGGTGTCGAGCGGCTAAACTTGGCTGAAATAGCGACGCTAGAATTCCAGGCGCCCGATCTTGAACGGTTTCCGTGTCTGCGATTGGGACTATCCGCGGCAAAGATGGGCGGCACTGCTCCGGTGGTTCTCAACGCAGCTAATGAAGAAGCTGTTGCCGCATTTCTCGAAGGAGCGATTCGCTTCACACAGATATCGCTAATTATTGAGGCCGTTATGTCGAAAATACCTTGTGAACCAGCGGCAAGTCTCGCTATTATTCAAAAAATTGATAAACAAGCCCGAATCTTGAGTAAAGAATTGATAATAAAGGATTTTCATTGATTAGAACCGGTCCTGATTCGACCCGATCGTATTCTCTATAATTATGATTGAAATTATCGTAAGTGTGTTAGCCCTGATTGTAACGCTGGGCATTCTTGTGACTATTCACGAGTTTGGCCATTTTTGGGTGGCGCGTCGTTGTGGTGTCAAAGTTCTGCGATTCTCCATCGGTATGGGCAAGGCTGTTAAATCCTGGATTGGCCGAGATGGAGTGGAATATGTCATTGCCCCCATTCCCATCGGGGGGTACGTTAAGATGCTCGGCCAGGAAGATACTGCAGTAGCCGATACCAAAGAAATACCCATCAGTCAGCAACATCTTTGCTTCGCGTATAAACCCTTATGGCAGCGTATGGCCATTGTTGCGGCAGGTCCAATTGCTAATTTTTTGCTAGCGATATTTGTTTACTGGTTACTAAATATATCCTATGGAATCAATGGAATAGCTCCATTTATTAATGGTATTTCTGAAAACTCTTCAGCAGATCTTGCAGGCCTACAGGTAGGGGATGAGATTATCGCAGTTGACGGCGAAGAGACCATTATCTGGCAACAGGTATCTTTGAAAATGTTGAACCGATTAGGTGAGACAGGGGAACTAATCGTCACTGTGAACCCCTATGATTCCTCCACCAGTCGAGATATCACTATCCCCATTCAGGCTTGGCTGGGAAGTGATATTGAGCCAGATCCAGTCACCGATCTTGGGATCGTTAGGTTGGAAATACCGGCTCGTATTGCTGAGGTCGTCACGGGTGGTCGGGGGGAGGGGGGCGGATTGCGGGCGGGTGATGAAATCATTTCGGTTAATGGCGAGTCGATTCTTGGGTGGTCTCACTGGGTAGCCGTAATAAGGAGTAACCCGGAACTAGCTCTGGATGTCATTGTCAAACGAGGTGAAAGTGAAGCTGGGCTGGAAATTAGGCCTGAACTTGTGAGGCTTGGCGACGGGACAGCTATTGGTCGCATTGGAGCTTCAGTTCAAGAAACCGCCTTGTCTGAAATCTTGGATTCCGAGATGCAACGGCATATTAGTTTCAACGCGTTCACTGCTATTCAGCCGGCTTTGCAGGAAACCTGGGATAATTCGGTCTTTGTTCTTGATTCAATCAGGAAAATGGTTGTAGGCCTGATATCTGTTAGGAATATCAATGGCCCGATTACGATAGCTCAAGTAGCGGGGGAAACCGCCTCTTATGGTCTTGAAGTCTATCTCGGATTTCTGGCTCTATTGAGTATCTGTCTCGGAGTGTTCAATTTATTGCCAATACCCGTGTTGGATGGGGGTCATTTGTTCTACTACACTATGGAAGCCATTATGGGTCGCCCAGTACCGGAAAGGGTGCAAGCCTGGGGCTTGCAGTTGGGCCTGTCGTTGATATTCGGAATAATGATATTAGCAATTTATAATGACATTAATCGCTTACTCTGATTAAAAATTTATTGATAGCCCGCCACTAAGTAACAATCAAATATTTGAGCATGTATTACAAATGAAGAAACTGGTTTTCTCTCTGCTGGTGGTTTTTGGGTTACCTAGCTCCCTTAACGCACAAACCTTTCAGAACTTTACGATTGCCGACATTATCGTCGACGGTTACCAGCGTATTTCACCTGGCATTATTTACAATCTGTTGCCGGTAGGTATCGGTGATGAAGTTAGCGTAGCTACGCCTGCTTCAATTATTCGTGAGCTGGTTGCTTCGGAATACTTTGATGAGGTCGAAATTTCTCGAGAAGGCGACATCCTTGTTATCACAGTTCTGGAAAGGCCTTCGGTTGCCGAAATTACTATCGACGGCAACAGTGTGCTAGAGACCGAAGATATTATTGATAATATGGCTGACGCTGATATAGCGGAGGGGCAGATATTTACACGGGCTGCGTTGGAAGTTATTCAGCAAGGTATCCAGGACGTGTACTCCTCTCGGGGACGCTATGGCGCAGCTGTTGAAATCGATGTAGAAGAACTGCCACGCAACCGGGTTGCAATAAGCCTGGATATTAACGAAGGGGAAGAATCACGGATTCGCAATATTAATGTTGTTGGCAACACGGCATTTGAGGAAGAAACATTGCTCGACTCATTTGAGTTGGGCACCAAGCCCTGGTACATGTTCTTCAGCCGCAAAGACAGATATTCTCGTGAACAATTCACCGGAGATATCGAGCGGCTTGAATCTTTTTATATGGACAACGGTTATGTTGAATTCAATATCGATTCGACGCCCATCTCTATCACCCCCGATCGCAAGGAAATTTATATCACTATTAATGTCAACGAGGGTTACCAGTACACGGTCAGTGCTGTTGACTTGGCCGGCGACTTGGTAGATGCCGAAAATTTGTTGCGTGCAGCCATTTTTGTGAGGCCGGGCCAGATTTATTCACAACAACTTGTGACGGGCACTGAGGAAATAATGGTGCAATTCCTCGGAAATCTCGGTTATGCCTTTGCGGAGGCAGAAGGAGTGCCTGAGGTCAATGAAGAGGACCAGACAGTAGAGGTTACGTTTTTTATTCAGCCGGGCAATCGCACTTATGTAAATCGCATTAATTATGCTGGCAATATATCGACCGCCGATGACGTATTGCGGCGCGAAATGCGGCAGTTAGAAAGTGCTCCGGCGTCAAGCTTGCTCATTGAACAATCCAAAGTACGACTTGAGCGATTGGGGTATTTTGAAGCCGTAGAAGTTGAAACTACCGAAGTGCCTGGCACCGAAGACCAGATCGATATTAATTATGACGTTACAGAACAGAGCTTCGGGGCAGTAAGTTTTCAAGTGGGAACAGGGGGAGCGGGGAACTTCTTTCTCAGTACAAGCTTGCAGGCGCAGAATTTTCTTGGCACCGGCCGCACGGTAGGTATCGGTGTTAACAAGAGCCGATTTATAAAAGGGCTGAATTTGCAGTATTTGGACCCCTTCTTCACAGCCGATGGCGTAAGTCGAGGGTTCAGTATTTTTGCTCAAGAAATGGACTCGCCATTTAACATATCGAGTTTTAATACCAGCTCTTACGGAGCGTCATTTAACTTTAGTTACCCGTTAAGTGAAATTCAGGTGGTTGGTTTCGATATAGGTTATACCCATACCGAATTGAGTTCAGGTTATGGTTCTGTACAGGAAATTGAGTCTAGCCCTAAACTCTTTGACGGTATTAATAACTATGTTATCCGGCCTTTTAATTCGAATCCTTTCGAGGGACCAATCGGAGAGTCAGTCTTGGGAGACGTGGCAAACCTGACTGATCAACAGTTACGAAAAAACTCGGAGCCGGGTTTCACAGATAAGTACGGAAGCTCCTTCGATAACTTTACCCTCGCCGGAAATTGGTCCTGGTTCACGCTAAACAGGGGTCAATTAGCTAATGATGGATCCCTCCACCGACTTGGTGTAGAAGTTACGCTTCCCGGTAGCGACCTTACCTATGCACGATTCAACTATTCAAATCAAATTTACTGGCCAATTAATCAAAATAGAGATTGGGTAATTGGGCTACGCACAAATATAGGTTACGGTATCGGTTATGGCGATACGAAGGAATTACCATTTTTTAATAATTTCTTTGCCGGTGGTTTAAGTACTAGCGGTGGAGTAGTTAGGGGCTATGAAGAGAATAGCCTTGGCCCGCAAAGTACGGCCGGTGCACGCTACCTAACTCAGCGTGGTATTAGCCTTCTGCGAGATGATAATGGCGATTACGTGCGTCAGGAAGACGGCAGAGTGTATGTAGATTCGGCGGCGACGGGATACGAAACACAGCCAATAGTGGACATGAATGGTAATCCAATCTTCGACATAAATGGCAACCCTAAGGTAGCTTTGGCGGTACAAGATTTCTATCTGGATGATGATTACGACAGTTTTGGTGGTAATATATTGACCACAGCGACCTTGGAACTATTGTTTCCTTTGCCATTTGTGCCAAATAGAAATCAAATAAGATCGGCTTTTTTTATTGACGCTGGAAATGTTTTTTCGTCAAATTGTACGAAAAGGCAGAGATTGCTTAGGAATTGCACAGACTTCGATCTCGGTGAGCTTCGGTATTCAGCAGGAATAAGCGTGACCTATCTATCGCCTTTTGGACCTTTGACCTTCTATTTGGCAACTCCATTCGGTGATAAAGAAGGTGATGATACGAAGTCTTTTGATTTCACCGTAGGGCAGGGATTTTAGGAAGCAGGATATTATAAGGTTTACGCCGAATCTGCTGGAAAACTTAAATAAACTATTAGGCAGGCTATATGAATTGGAGAATTAATGTGAAAACACTCAAGAGTCTGATTACTTGTCTGAGTCTGGCACTGATATCTCAGGGGGCTTTTGCGCAAGACTCTAAAATTGGTGTGTTGAATGCGCTGCAGTCACTTTTTAACTCCGATGCGGCACGGGTGTGGCAGCAAGAATTGGACGAGGAATTTAGCGTCGATGTAAATCGAGGAAATGAACTCGGAACCCAGCTGGCCCAGATGCAGGAAGACTATCAGCAGAACGAAGCGGTGATGACTGAAGAGGAAAAACGCCGGGCGAACACCGATGCGCAGGACATACAGGTACAACTGCAATTGATTCAGGAGCGCCTTCAGACGTCACTACAGGAAAGACAACAGTCATTTCTGCAGAGTATGCAAGAAGAACTAGCAGCGGCCGTAACAGATGTTGTCGCAGAGGGTGGTTTTGATTTGATTCTGAATGTAGATAGCGCACCTTATTTTGCGCCGGTACTCGATATAACTGCCCGCGTAACAGCAAAACTCAACGATGGCGCACAGTCTGGAGCGGCCGGAGAAGAACAATAGGATACCAAACGTTTAGCAGGTAGTGTCAGGTGGCACATAATAAAAGCTATACACTTGGTGAAATCGCTGAACTGTTAAGTATAAAACTAGATGGTGATGAAAAGTGTAAGATCCATGGATTGGGTACCTTAAAGCATGCCGTACCAGGACAGTTGAGTTTCTTGAGTAACCCCGCTTATATCAATCAGCTTTCCTCCACCAAAGCATCGGCTGTTATTGTCGAAGCAAAATATGCTGATATTTATCCCGGAAATCTATTGGTTTCAAAGAATCCCTATGTCAGTTTTGCTTTAGCCAGCGCTTTGTTCTCGACAACACCAAAATCAGAGTTAGGTGTGCATGATTCTGCCCATGTGCATGAGAGAGCGCAATTAGGGGGTAATGTAAGTATTGGTCCGAATGTGGTCATTGAAGGCGATGCAAGGGTTGGAGCAAATTGCATTATCGGAGCTGGCTGTTTTATAGGAGAAGGAGCGATCCTCGGCGATAATGCTTATCTTTATAACAATGTAACTTTGTATCACGGTGTTAGAATAGGTCGAGATGTAATTATCCATACCGGTACTGTTATAGGGGCAGACGGTTTTGGATTTGCGTCCGACAGTAAGAAGTCGATAAAAATCCATCAGTTGGGTACCGTGCAAATCGGTGATGACGTGGAGATTGGGGCGGGAACTACCATTGATAGAGGTACTATCGACGATACGGTAATCGAACAAGGTGTCAAAATTGATAACCAAGTTCAAATAGGGCATAACTGCCTGGTGGGAGCACATTCGTTAATCTGTGGTTGTACAGCGATCGCCGGTAGTGTCACTATCGGGAAGCACTGTGTTATGGGAGGGGCTTCTGGAGCGGTTGGCCACATAACGATTGCTGACGAGGTCCAGGTAAGTGCCATGTCCTTGGTCAGTGGGTCAATCAAAGAACCAGGCATCTATTCGTCGGGTACTGGCCACATGAAGACTAGGGACTGGAAGCGCAATATCGTAAGGTTCGCGCAGCTTGACAGCATCACTAAGCGTTTAAAGGAATTGGAAAAGAAGAACCAAACCAAATAGCCGGAACCAGAATTACATCAGAAACCGATGTGGATTAGAGACAGAACATGTTAGTAGACGTTCAAGAAATAAAAGAATACCTCCCGCAGCGGTATCCGTTTTTGCTGATCGATAGAGTGGTTGAAATAGAACTTGGTAAATCTATTGTGGCCTATAAAAATGTCACGGTTAACGAACCCTTCTTTCAAGGACATTTCCCGCACCAACCGATCATGCCTGGTGTGCTCGTAATCGAAGCTTGCGCCCAGGCTGCGGGCGTATTGGGATTCAAAAGCCAAAACAAGAAACCCAGGGATGGGTTCCTATATTACTTTGTAGGTGCCGATAAAGTTCGGCTTCGGCGGCCAGTAGTCCCGGGTGATCAATTATTGCTTGAAGTAAACGTGATAACGAATAAACGTGGTATTTACAAGTTTTCTGCCCGCGCCTCAGTTGGCGATGAACTAGTTGGCACCATGACCATCATGTGCGCTGAGCGTCAAGTAGCCGTCGAGTAGATTGCTTTAGTTTTCTATTAAAAGCGGAATTTATGAGTCAATTGGAGGCTTGAGAAGTGATAGACCCAAGCTCGAAGATTGATCCCAGTCCTAATCTCGCAGATGACGTCCTGATTGGCCCTTTGTGCATTATCGGTGAAAATGTGACTCTCGGTGCCAGGTCGGTGCTGGATTCCCACATAGTAATTCGGGCCAATACTCGGATCGGCCAAAATAACCGGTTTTTTCAATTTGGCTCAGTGGGCGAAGATCCGGCAGACAAGAAATTTGAGGGTGAAGAAACAAGGGGGGAAATTGGTGACGACAACATCTTCCGTGAGGGCGTAACTCTGCA
>JAKUTG010000103.1:0-7859 GCA_022447905.1 Pseudomonadales bacterium
AAATTATTACTAATCAAATTTCATAGAATGAGATCGGGAAACACCTTAATAATTACACTTGCACACGAGGATCCAACGACAGCAAATTACCGGCGTCATACTAGCAGGCGGAAAATCATCACGAATGGGTTTTTGCGACAAGGCCTCATCAGCTTAGGTGGCGCTCCTCTAATTGAGCATGTCATCAAAAATGGTAGTAACCAAGTAGGCCAACGGGGAGTTAGCGCGAATCGAAATGCTGGAAAATTAGACAACATAGAACTGCCTCTAATTCCAGATATCAAACAGGCTTATGCTGGTCCATTGGTGGGAATTTTAAGCGCGATGTACTGGATGATATCCGCGGGGAAAAGTCCTGACTCAACTTATTTAGCATGCTTCCCAGCTGATGTACCTTGGTTTCCCGACACTTTGATAAAACAGCTAACACGAGCATTAGAAACCCAAGGCAAACGGGTAGCATGGAGTGAAGACCGCGGGCAAGTGCAACCTCTATTTTCGCTATGGTCTCTCGAGACTCTGCCCGTTATTGGGCAAGCCGTCGCAAATGGCCAATTCGGACCGAAACTAATTATGCCGTTAACTGATAATGTACTAGTAAAATTCAAAAATACTGACCATCGGCATTTTTTAAACATTAATACGAAAGAATCACTCCAGATAGCCGAAAGTTTCATCGAAACATGAAATATTTTTGGTTTTTATTGGAACTAAATTTTTTTTGTTCGTTTAAAAACATTTCCTATCCCATTGTTTCAACACGAAAAACAATGCCCCTTATATTTCAAAAAGAATCGATATCTTATTGAATTAGCTGCATTATTTTTATTGGTTAAAAAATATACAAACCACTTTATTCAAGAGAGATGGCACATTTTTTGCGTTCTTTAAATATTAATTCGTTACGATTATGTTACTAGTACTCGCTAGCTTAGGGTTACACACTGATTTTACAGTCAGAGCTGATAACTCATTAGCTGCAACCTTAAGCTAGCGGAGACCAATTCTGCTTGAGGGATTCACGGCTCTTATTCTTTCTTTTGAAAAACTAGAGAAATAGAGTTTATGCAATAGCGTAATCCACTTTCTGGCGGGCCATCAGGAAATACGTGACCAAGATGGGAATCACATTTTCTGCATACCACCTCGGTCCGAATCATGCCGTAAGAATGGTCCGCTATCTCGGTAATATCGTTCTCAGAGGAGGGCCCGTAAAAACTCGGCCAGCCTGATTCTGAATCATATTTAGCTTCAGATGAAAAAAGAGGCACACCACAAGCTCCACAGTGATACATACCGTTATCGTTCAAATTCCAGTACTTACCACTAAATGCAGGCTCAGTACCCTTCTCTCTGAGCACATGGTAGCTCTCCGCCTCTAATTCTTCGCGCCACTGGGTTTCGCTTTTTGTGACCTTGTTGGTCGTATCTGAATTCTTTGTCATTTCTTACAATCGCCATTTCATGTCTAACATAACTTATTGTATAATATGGATTTTAAAGCCTGAAGTGTTGCGCTTAATGCTTCGCTCTTCTGTTCAGTCACTATCCCGTTAACCCAAGATTTTATCGTAATCGGAAAACAGTTACATCATCTCCTGCCCAGCCGACAACTCTATTATGGAACAGATCGAACCCGTAACAGCAAGCTGCCCTGATAACATCGAGCAATCTCATAAGCTCGATAATATTTGCTACGATATTCGTGGTCCAGCTCTAGAAGAAGCGAAAAAACTAGAAGACGAAGGCCACCAGATATTGAGACTCAACATAGGTAACCCAGCTGCTTTCGGCTTCAATGCCCCAGACGAAATCCTGATTGATGTTGTCCAGAATCTTCATTATGCGCAAGGCTACAGCGACTCCAAAGGCCTATATTCAGCTCGCAAGGCCATCATGCAGGAATGCCAGAGATTACAAATCAACAATGTCAATATCGAAGATATATACTTGGGTAACGGCGTAAGCGAACTGATCACTATAGCGATGCAAGCGCTGCTTAACGATAGCGATGAAGTATTGATCCCAGCTCCTGATTACCCGCTATGGACCGCAGCGGTAAGTTTAAGTGGTGGGAAACCAATACATTATTTGTGTGATGAGCAGGCAGATTGGTACCCTTCAATTACAGACATCGAATCAAAAATTACAGGCCGCACTCGGGCCTTGGTTATCATTAACCCGAACAACCCAACGGGCGCTGTCTACAGCCGAGAAATTTTGTTAGATCTTGTTGACCTAGCTCGTAAGCACAAACTAATCCTATTTGCCGATGAAATCTATAGCAAGATCGTGTACGACGATTCCAAGTTTATTCCCGCGGCTTCTCTGTGTGACGACCTCTTTATTGTCACCTTTAACGGTTTGTCAAAATCCTATCGGCTAGCGGGATTCCGTTCCGGTTGGATGATTCTAAGCGGGCCCAAGAATGGTGCTGAGAGCTATATTGAGGGCCTCGAAGTTCTCACCAACATGCGCTTGTGCGCAAATGTACCAGCTCAGCTCGCTGTGCAAACTGCGTTGGGTGGTCATCAGAGTATTAACGAGTTTGTCTTGCCCGGAGGGCGGCTCCGACGGCAACGAGATTTGTCTTGGGAGTTGTTAAACCAGATTCCGGGTTTGACCTGTGTCAAACCTACAGGGGCGATCTATATGTTCCCTCGACTGGACCCAGCTGTGTATAAAATCGAAGATGATTTGGCTCTGGTAATGGATATTCTCCACCAGGAAAAAATCCTTGTGGTACAAGGGAGTGCTTTCAATATTGGTGACAAACAACACTTACGACTGGTATTTCTGCCCAATGAAGATGAGCTTAAGAAAGCAATTGGGAAGATTGATCGCTTATTAGCAAATTACCGAACCACTTAATAAAACTTAACCCCCAAAACTTGCAGTACGGCCCGCTGCGCTTCTGTTAGATTTGCTCCTGGTAGCATTATCTTATTGAATTCTCTTCGCCCTACCATATTTTGTCGAAGCTGATCAAAAGCATCGGCAACATTTTCATGCTTGTGGGATTCTTTGAATTTTTCGCTAAGGCTGCATAATGGAAAGAGTTCCAATACGGTTGCCCATTGATCTTCTTTTAAATCACCGGTTATCTTAACTTCCTTATCTTTCTCGCATATAGTTTGACCTTGTACTGGCAAACCGAATTCTTTCTGAATTTGCTCAAAAATATGTACCATCGCAATTCTTTTCGCTTCCATGCTATATCCTGCAATATGTGGTGTTGCAATATCTACCCTTTGAACTAAAGCAGAATTGGTAACTGGCTCGTTTTCCCAAACATCGACGATACAGGTAAGATCGGATCGCTGATTCAAAAGCTCCAGCAGGGCATTTTCATCAACTACAGACCCCCGGCAGGTATTTATCAGTAGAGCCGACTGGGGTAATGTCGATAAACGCTCAAAAGTTAGCAGCCCATAGGTTGCATGCTCGTTGTCTTTAGTCAGTGGCACATGCAAGGAAACTACGTCGCATTGCATTATTGCCTCTATCGAGCAGTATTTCTCGAGCGCAGGCTCAGCAGCTGAATCTTGCAAGGGAGGGTCGCAAATAAGCACTTCAACATTTAATCGTCTTAACTTCTCCGCAAATAATCCACCTACATGGCCTCCCCCTACAATACCCACTTTGCAATCTTCCAGGACGAGAGATTTCATTTTGATGCAGTAAGCGAGAGCGGCGAAGCAATAGTCTACTACGGCGTTGGCATTACAGCCCTTAGCATCAGCAAAGGTTATACCTTTATTTTCCAGATAAGTATTATCAATGTGGTCTGCACCACTCGTGAACGTACCTACAAATTTGATACTGGAAGCTTCTAAAAGGTCAGCGTCTACCCGTGTAATAGATCGTACTAGCAGGGCTTCCGCATCTTTCAAGTGACTCTTATTAAGTTCTCGTCCCGGAACAAGTACCAGCTCGACGATTTTCTCAAAAGTCCTCTGCACACCATACAAATTGGTATCTGCAACTATCTTCATAGGAAATTTACTGTTTGCTAACTCGCTGAGCTAAAGTCATTAGCCGCTCCTGGTCTCGCATTCTGAATTTGTAATTCTTGAGAAAGTCACCAAACAAACCTTTATTCATTCGTTCCGGCTTTAACTCTTCTAAGGCGACGTGGCCAAATGACTCTTCTGGATCCTCAACATTGCAAACAATAGTCGCTAGAACTTTGCTTAGTTTCGCTAGTTCACAGTGCTCCCTCAGTAACTCTGTTAAGCGCCCAGCCCCGCGGATAGGTAAATCTCTTACTTTATCGAGATTCCCATAGATAGCTTCCAGTGATGAAAATCTATTCAATAGCTCCTTAGCTTTTACCGGCCCAACACCTGGAACACCGCTAATGCAATCTACCGAATCACCACTGAGCCCTAGATAATCTGGAAACTGTTCCGGGAAAATACCGAACTCGTCTACGACGTTAGCACGGAATCGCTTACGATTGTTACCATAGTCCCATAAGCAATCACCTTGTTTTTGTAGCAATTGAACGAGATCTTTATCGCGCGAAATAATGTGGACATCACAATCGCTTTCTGCGCGAACCCTATTCGCAATTGTGCCTATAATATCGTCTCCTTCGTAAACTTTACTCGCAAAAGATGCCAGCCCTATTATGGAACAGAACTCACTACACCCTGCTAACTGTATTTCAAGGTTTTCATCGGGCAATTCACGGTTAGACTTATAATTTCCACAGAGCATGTGACAGAAGCCACGAAACAAACTTGCATCGTGGGCAATGGCCACATGATTAGGCTGAGTACGGCGCATAAACTGGAACAGGAAACTCATGAATCCATACAACGCGCTTAAATCTTCTCCATTTTCATCATGGCACTCGACGTAAGGGGAGAAATGGGCTCTGAAAATATAAATAGAAGCGTCTATCAAGTAGACTGGGCCCGGAGTTAGCAAATGACTCACTGACCTGTATCCTTTAGTCAGGTTTTTTTTTGATTATGTAGAAGTACTCTTCACCTTTTTTCCCGGTTTCTAGTAATTCATGTCCAAGATAAAGACAAAACTTTGGAATATCTCGAGTTGTTGACGGATCGGTGGCCCTTAATCTCAAAAATTCTCCAGGGCTTAAGTCTCGAATCTTGTTGTGTAATAGCATTACCGGCTCCGGACAGTATAACCCCGTTGCATCTAGCTCTTGATTTGGCGCTACGCCATCCGTTTGCTTTACTTTTTTATTCAAATCCACCGGTATTCTCTCAGAGGTTACTTAATGGCAAACAAATTGCAGGTTTCTGTCTCGGTATCAAAGTTTATCTTAATCTCTCCTTGCAGTAACTGCTGCCGAATTTGTTCTATTTTCTGTTCAAATGAATATTCTTTTACACCATATTCTGTACCTTCACGGGTGATATATTCCTCAATTATGGCCCTGAGAGATTCTTCCGAAAGTTTGGTATAAGGGATTTCCATCATTAACATTATTTACTGTGATCTTAGAATCCCACTTAGACCACTAAACACACTGTCAAACACCTAAACGGGCTCTGCCACATCCAGGCGGCGCTTAAGCTCTCGCTCTATATGCAGATCCCGGCAAGGGAAAAGGCCGACATCTGCCAGCTGAGAGAGGGAAACGTTGGTAATACTGCGAAATATTGACTCTATTCGGCCTGGGTTCTTTTTCTCCCATTGTTGTACAATAGACTTGATAGACTGTCGTTGAAGATGGTTTTGGCTTCCACACAGGTCACAAGGAATGATCGGGAAGTTCATAAGTTTGGCATAACGACCAATCTCCAATTCCTTGCAATAGGCAAGTGGCCGAATAACTATATTACGTTTGTCATCACTCAACAGCTTTGGAGGCATTGCACTGAGATTTCCACCATAAAACATATTAAGGAAAAGTGTTTCTACTATATCGTCACGATGATGACCCAGAGCAATTTTGTCGGCTCCTAAAGATTCAGCGTAGTTATACAGAATGCCGCGACGTAATCTCGAGCAGAGCCCGCAATATGTTTTCCCTTCCGGTATCTTTTTCTTAACTATTGAATACGTATCCTGTTCAATAATTTTGTAATCAATTTTTAATTCTTCTAAATATTGGGGTAATACATGTTCAGGGAATCCAGGCTGTTTCTGGTCAAGATTCACTGCATGAATCCGAAATTTAATCGGCGCATATTTCTGCAAGCTCAAAAGGATATTTAACATGGCATAAGAATCTTTTCCCCCAGAAATGCACACCATTACCAAATCACCATCCTCAATCATATTGAAATCAACAATGGCACGCCCAACATCTCGCCGCAGATTCTTTTGGCACCTGTTAAGCTCAAACCGGTCTTTTTTTATAGCCACGCAAATCTCCGTAGGCTGGGAATTAAATACGCCCTTCCAAATCAAAGACTAGATGAGCGACGCGAGAAGGTAACAAATCCACTGCTAACGCCTTGCCTTGATAAATCATCTTGCTCTCCAATTATTTTCAGTTATAGCCTGTTCCTCAGGGGGCCGCATTATACCTTTGGCCCAGATGATTAAGAAGACTCGGATACAGCTAGCTCCTGATGATTTGAGGTATCATTTGCAGCATTAAGGTATCCTCGGGGAGAAAGCCAGTGAGAACATTACTCATAACTCTGTTGCTGCTTACGAGCATAGCGCGGGAAAGCTTAGCCGCGGAAAATGGCGTGATAATTCTTTATCACCACGTAGCTACCAATACACCTTCCTCAACTAGCATCTCTCCGGATGATTTCAGAGCACACCTTGAATACTTGCGCGACAATCAATTTAACGTAATTCGGCTGGATTCACTCATTGAAAATTTAAAAAACAATCGCCAGCTTCCAGATCGGGCTGTTTCTATCACATTTGACGATGGATATTTATCCATATATGAAGAGGCTTTTCCTCTACTTCAATCCTTTAATTTTCCGTTTGCGTTATTCGTGAGCTCCGATCCACTCAATCGTAAACAGGCAAATTACATGAGCTGGGACCAGGTGAGGGAAATGTCCGAAGCCGGTGCTCTTGTTGCGAACCATATGGTAGAGCACCCTTATATGCTCAATCGATTCGATGGTGAGGGACAGGAACAGTGGCTAGAGCGTCAGCGCGCCGAATTACTGGTAGCGGAAGAAACAATTACCCGAGAAACCGGTCAATCACATCGGTACTTGGCTTACCCCTACGGCGAATTTAATCCGGCAATCAAGTCGATGCTTGCAGGGCTTGATTTCATAGGACTAGCGCAAAATTCTGGAGCAGTCGGGTTTAATTCAGATTTTCTCGCCCTGCCTCGCTATCCTCTGGCTAGCATTTACGCGAACTTGGACACGGCCAGTACAAAGTTTGATACCAAGGCTTTTAACGTAAGGCTGGTAAGCCCGGAATCTCCAGTGGTCACCGTTCGGAATCCCTCTGTTACGTTGCAATTCGATCCCGGTAACTACAGGCTTTCGCAGATAGCATGTTTCGCCAACAGTCAGCCTATTCCAATGAACTGGCTGGATCGAGAAGCAGGTCTGGTGGAACTGGTTCCTGATCAGGAATACAGTGGAAGACGCTGGCGATATATTTGCACAGCTCCGGATCCAGGAACTAACAGCTACTATTGGTACTCAGTTCAATGGATACATTCGGAAAACTAGAGGTTTCTAACCGTCATCTCTCAAAAGAAGATTATTCTGGATAATTAGATTTTGAAGCTCGTCCACGTAATTATCGCCACGTTCCGAATATCGATCCAGCCCATAAGCCAACCTTACAGGGTCAAGCTCCCCTTGGCGCTGCCGCATGCCCGCCCGCACTTCTCTTAGATATCGGTAGGATGGATGGCTGTTAATATTTAGAAAATAGGCTTTAACCGA
>JAKUTG010000104.1:0-7754 GCA_022447905.1 Pseudomonadales bacterium
TTATAACTACTTTTCCTGAGTCAATGATGGGTAATGACAAATTACAACGCAGCTGATTTTACTTTATAAAAAATATTTCAACTCCTTCATCGTAAGGAGTTCAGCTAAACAAATTTCATCAATAATTAACACTAAATAACGTAAAGAGATCGGGTATGGTTGTTAAAAAAGTATCTGCAAGAAAACCAATAAAAAGAAAAACGAACAGCGCCGCAAAGAAAAGGGCTCCCGCAATACAAAAAAAGTACACCAAAACTGAAACGTTAAACGAAATTGCTCAGAATACATCGTTAAGCAAAAAGGAAGTTACAGCCGTACTCGATGAATTAACTGTCATTATTGAGCGACACATTAAGAAGCGTGGAGTGGGGGAATTCACGCTGCCCGGCCTGCTCAAGATCAAGAGGAAGCCAACAAAACCCCGCCCTGCTCGCAAGAAAGCACCAAATCCGTTTAAGCCTGGTGAACTCATGGACGTTCCAAGAAAGCCCGCTGGCTATCGGGTCAGCGTTCAGGCCTTGAAGAAACTTAAGGAATTTACCCTTTAATTATTACTCAGCTATTACTATACCGATTAAGGGATTTGTTCAGATTTAAGCGGCAGCAGCCTGAAAAGTTCGGAAAGGCAGCCGATGCCGGCTTTCCTTTTGTGATACGTTATATGTCGCGGTCCCAGCAACTAACTGAATTGAAAAAAGGCTATGCGTGCCAGTAAATACCTACTAGCCACCATCAAAGAAACCCCGACCGATGCCGAGATTGTCAGCCATCAACTGATGCTGCGGGCGGGCATGGTCCGAAAGTTGGCGAGCGGGTTATATACTTGGTTGCCCCTAGGTCAACGTGTGCTCCACAAAGTTACCCGTATCATTCGGGAAGAGATGGATCGTTCCGGCGCCATGGAGCTCTCCATGCCTGTAGTTCAGAATGCCGAATTGTGGCGGGAATCAGGCCGCTGGCAGGATATGGGTCCGGAACTGCATCGCTTTAAAGATCGTCATGAGCGGGATTTCTGCCTAGGCCCCACCCATGAAGAAGTGATTACCGACCTGATTCGTCAGGAATGTAACAGCTATAAACAACTACCGGCGAATTTTTACCAGATCCAAACCAAGTTCCGTGACGAAATCCGACCGCGATTTGGCGTCATGCGTGCTCGCGAATTCATCATGAAAGATGCCTACTCTTTCCACATCGACCAGGCATCCTTGGAAGAAACCTACCAGATAATGCACCAAACTTATTGCAAGATTTTTACACGTTTAGGTCTGAACTTCCGCCCCGTACTCGCCGACTCCGGCAATATTGGTGGCAGCGCGTCCCATGAGTTCCATGTGCTTGCAGATTCCGGTGAAGACGAGATCGTGTTCAGCACCGAGAGTGACTATGCCGCCAATCGAGATCTTGCCGAGGGGACGATCCCTCCCGAGCCCAGTGACAACCCAGAAATGAAGACACTACTTGTGGATACGGGTGATGCCCACACCATTGAAGAAGTAGCCGCACGGTTAAGTATTGATACCAAAGACATCGTTAAGACTTTGCTGGTACATGCAGAGGATGCCAATGGAGAAACAAACAATGACGTAGTGGCATTGCTTCTAAGGGGAGATCAGGAACTTAATGAGATAAAAGCCCAAAAAATTAAAGGAGTAGCATCACCTCTGACTTTTGCTAATGAGAAAACTATTGAAAAGCTGATTGGGTGTCCACCTGGTTGTATCGGTCCAGTCAAACTGCCCGTTCGAGCAATTGCTGATCACTCCGTTGCAGAATTGAAAAACTTTGTGTGTGGAGCCCACCAGCCAGGCCGGCACTATCAAGACGCTAATTGGAACGATAATATCAAGTTCAATGAAAAAGCCGACCTCCGAAGAGTAAAAAGCGGAGATCTTAGTCCCGACGGCAAGGGCGTGCTATCAATTAATCGTGGCATAGAAGTGGGTCATATCTTTCAATTAGGGACAAAATACAGCCAAGCTTTCAATGCGACAGTACTAGACGAAAACGGCAAGTCTACGGTTATGTCCATGGGGTGTTATGGTATCGGAATTACTCGTGTGGTCGCTGCCTGTATCGAACAGAATCACGACGAACGCGGCATAATATGGCCAGAGAACATTGCCCCTTTCGACCTAATCATTTTGCAGATAGATGCCTACAAGTCTAAACAAGTGAAGGCTTTTTCAGAATCGCTGTACCAAGAAGCTCAGGAGCTGGGTATCGAAGTTCTAATGGATGACAGAGATAAAAAAACCAGCCCAGGTGTTAAATTTGCCGAATCAGAGCTTATCGGTATTCCCCATCGTATCGTGGTTTCTCCTCGTAGCCTTGCTGAGGGTACTGTCGAGTATGTGCGGCGGGCTGAAGGCAAAAAACAGGCCATCAGTATGGAAAAAATACTGGGTTTTCTGGCCAATAATCTCGGCGTGCACTTGAGCGCCTAATCCCGCACTTCGAAATCTTCCAATCCCGGATCCTCACAGTTGACAAATTCGACTGTTTCCACAATGGCAGCACTCGGACCTTTTGCCAACCAGACTTTCATAAACTCCACAGCAAGCTTATTTCCAACAACCAGAACTTCCACGTCACCATCGTCAGTATTGCGCGCCCAGCCGGTCAGGCTAAAATTACGCGCCTTCTTCTGAGCCTCGGTCCTGAAGCATACACCCTGGACTTTCCCTTTGATCAGCCCAGTAATTGCAGTCGTAAATGACGTCACAAATATACTTCCTAGTATTAACTTTTATTAGCGAGCATAGGTGCCCTTTCCGCGTGGATAGCCTCCGAATATCCCGTATACTACCTGAAAATCATTAGAAGCTGGACTTTCATCGCGCTGCTCTTATGGAACCCACTACAATTTATTACAATCCACGTTGCTCCAAGTCCCGAACAGCATTGGCGCTATTGGAAGAAAATGGTGTTAATCCCGCAATAATTTACTATTTAGAAAACCCGCCGACCACTGATGAACTCAAGGTCTTGGTAAACAAACTTGAGCTTAAGTTGCGAGATATCTTGCGGACTAGTGGACCAGATTACAAAGATCTCGGACTAAATGATGAATCTCTGAGTGAAGAAAATCTGCTCGAAATCGCCACTAAACACCCTAGGCTCATCCAGCGGCCAATCATAGTACAGGGTGACCGAGCCATTCTTGGGAGAAACCCAGAAAAGGTGCTGAACCTTCTTACGGACTAATCTCAGGCGTTTCCTATTAAATGTTCGCAATCTAATTAAGAGTGTAAGTCTATGAATGATCCCTACGTCCTGGTGCTCTACTACAGTCACTACGGCGCAACTAGAAATATGGCCCAGCTGATCAGCCACGGCGTTGAACAAGAGGGTAAACTCGAGGCGCGCCTGCGTACCGTACCTACCGTTTCTAGTACCAATGAGGCTAGTGAGCCACTCGTGCCAGAAAATGGCCCTGTTTATTGCTCTGAAGACGACTTGCGCGACTGTGCGGGACTGGCACTAGGCAGTCCTACACGGTTTGGAAATATGGCAGGTGCTCTGAAGCACTTTCTCGATGGTACCGGGGCGTTATGGGCATCTGGGAGCCTAATTAATAAACCCTTTGTCGCATTTACTTCAACTGCCTCAATGCACGGCGGACAGGAAACCACACTTCTGACCATGGCTATTCCCATGCTGCATCATGGGATGATCTATTGTGGAATCCCCTACTCAGAAGCGGCACTCGCTGCCACTAGCACTGGTGGTACACCTTATGGCGCAAGTCATGTTGCCGGTTCCGGGAGCAAAAATCAGATCAGTGATGAGGAAAAAGGTCTCTGTATAGCACTAGGCAAGCGGTTGGGTACTCTCACCCTCAAGCTCGAAAGCTAATTGTATTAAGGAGAACCTCTTCAGGAACGCTACCTGCTCCCATTAAAATTTCGAAACGACTCGTGTTAAACGCGTACTACGGATTATGGGAATAGTATATGCTGTATTATCCGTCACGCTGTTCAGTTTTCTGATATTGTTTATCAGACTCTATCGTGAACATTACCAAGTGAACCTTAAGCTGATGAGAGATATCACCAAGCCATTGTGGTCTTTACTAGGGGAATTGTCAGTTTGCGCTTGTGAGTGAGGGAGCTATGATCTAGCTTTAATAACACATCTATCAACCCCGACATGCTGCGATCACAACGCTGATAGATAAAATTTATCACACTATCGGATAATTCTATGCCACGTTGACTCGCGCGCAATTGAAGCGCCCTGCGCTTTTCTATTTCATCCAAAGATCTCAATTGGAATATCAACGCCGATTGAAGCCTCGAATTGAGGTCGGGTAAATTTACCCTCAAATTCGATGGAACGTTGTGCGCCCCTAACAACAGTTTAGTATTACTTTCCATAATGGCATTAAAAGCTGTGAAAAGTGCTGCTTCCCACGTTCTATCTCCAGCCAGCTCCTCCATATCATCCAAGCAAACCAAAGAAAGATTATTAGTCCCGAATAAAATCTCAGGCGCAAATTCCCCTTTTTGACTCAACGGCAAATAGATAGCACCACGATCTGCGCCTTCGTAGTGGTGACACATTGCTTGCAATAAATGGGTGACCCCTGAAGAACCGGGCCCCCAGAGATAAATGATCTTACTATCAGTGCGCGGATCACGTAAGCTCTGCACAATTTGTAGGTTAACATCGCTTATTAGAAAATTGTCAAAGGTGGCGTCATCGTTCAGCAAAACGCCAAGTGTCAACTGCGTAGGAGGTGTAGCCATGAATCAGCGGGTCCAACGATAATGCTGCACCGATTCGCTCGCGCGCTGGGTATTAGTGATTGGCAGTAAATCACGATCAAGGGCAATCGCCTCATGAAGCTGTTGAGCATCGCCGAGAAGCCTTAAGTTTAACTCTAACCGTTGGCCATCAAACTCTGCTGTGCTGACATTTTCAACCAGACCTAAGCTGCCAATATAGGTTAGCAGGGCTGAGTATGCGGACAGATTTTTGATGCCTTCCACCCTTAATCTTACTATCTGCAGGCTCCCGGTTTCCGGCACTATAGCAAAGTAACTAGCTAACTGATTCGTGATGCGATCTAGCGGTTCGTTAAGATAAGGCGCCAACTCTTCATCGAAACCATCAAATACTTCTGCTTGCCCCTGAAAGATAAATTGCCACAAGCCCACCAACTCGCCACTAACTGTAAAATGAAGGCGGCCCGACAATACGCTGTCGGCGCCGTAGCGATCGCTAGCATTGCGGATAGCCTCTTCGTCTAGCGCCCACACTGCATCCTCGGTTAGTGCGCGACGATCTTCAAAATCAAGTACCGGGAAAATAATAGGTAGACCTCGTTCGACAGCGAAGTTCTTCATCAAACCGATAATCTGGGGATTGGAATCAGCAGTCAGCATACTGCGCTCACCCTCATTGTTCTGCAAAGCCATCCAAACCAGTACGCTGGGGCGATTGCTGTCCCATATTGGAATATCTGAACTCGCCAGCAAATCATCAAGTAATGACTGGGCAAAACTGACATCGATGTAACGTTTTTCCCAATTTTCTGGAACAGAGCTAACGCTAAAGTTAGTTATCTCTACACCGAGCTGATCAGTAGTAACTTGTGTCAGCTGATCCTGAACGATCACATCCGGCGATATCTCCACTACTTCACTACTATAGCTGATTGCTTCTACATAACTCTGGGCATTTGCAATCGCCTGTTGTAGAACGGGGCTTTGCAACCAACGTCGCTCGCCGGTGACTTTTAACAGCACCGCTTCCAGGGCATCCCGAAATGCTCGGTTACGTTCAGCGTCGCTTTCGTTTTCAACAGCTACGCGATATTGGTACAGCCCCTCTACTTGGAGGCCAAAACAGGAAGGCGCCGCTAACATCAACAGTAGTACGACCAAAAGATGAGCTAACGATGATCTGGGCTTAAGGCTAATCATCGCATGAATAATACTGCAAATTCGCCCGATTATCATGAGACTTCAATCCAATGTGTGAACTGGTAACTTCTGGACTCTTTGTATTTAGTCACTGACGACGATGGTGCTTCTTGGTAAACTGCACCCCTCTTAAACACGTACCCTGTCCTGGATTGTTTACATGGCCCTCGATGATGATGCCAAGGAAACGGCTAGACGAGGCAGCGAGTCGCTGAGCTATCGCGACGCCGGTGTGAACATCGATGCTGGCAATGCTCTCATCGATAAACTCAAGTCCATTACCAAGCGTACCTATCGCCCCGAAGTGCTCTCGGATCTGGGGGGCTTTGGCGCCCTCTGTGAAATACCAGGCGAATATAAACATCCAGTATTAGTCTCTGCCACCGATGGTGTGGGCACCAAACTGAAGCTAGCTATGCAGATGAACAAACACGATACGATTGGCATCGACCTTGTCGCAATGTGCGTGAATGACCTGATTGTCTGTGGAGCTGAACCTCTATTTTTTCTCGACTACTATGCTACCAGCGAGCTGAAAGTGGATACCGCAACAGACGTAGTTGCGGGGATTGGTAAAGGTTGCGAATTAGCAGGCTGCGCATTGATCGGCGGAGAAACAGCGGAGATGCCCGGCATATATGCTAATGAGGATTACGACTTGGCCGGATTTGCCGTGGGTGTCGTGGAGAAATCTAAAATTATCAATCAGAGCAAGATTAGCATTGGTGATAGTCTGATCGGGATTTCGTCGTCGGGGCCACATTCAAACGGGTACTCTCTAATTCGCAAGATTCTCGAACGTAGCCAGGAGAGCCTCGATCAACCCTTCGATAAAGCTACGCTGGGTGAGGTTCTTTTGAAGCCAACCAGAATTTATGTCAAGGCCCTTGCTTCGCTCCATTCTAGCTTGTCTGTAAATGGAATTGCACACATTACCGGTGGGGGTATCACAGAGAACCTGCCGAGGGTACTACCTGAACACTCCCAGGCTCGGATTGAATTAGAGAGTTGGCAGCGACCAATAATTTTCGACTGGTTGCAGGAGCAAGGAAATATTCTTAGTGCTGAAATGTATCGCACATTTAATTGTGGTATCGGTATGGTTTTGTGTTTATCTCCAAAAGACTCGGAGCAAGCTTTATATCTTCTTAAAGAAGCCCACCATGAAGCTGCAATTATAGGCGAAATAGCAGAGAAAAAGCCTAACCAGGAAGCTGTGGTTTTTATTTGATGCTAACTTTATCAATAAACTGACTATGAACTATGAACCACCCTAGTTATTGTCATATAGTAGTTTTGATCTCCGGTTGCGGCTCCAACTTGCAGGCACTTATCGATGCAAGCACGACTGCTAATTTCAAGATAAGCGCCGTAATTTCTAACAATCAAGAAGCTTACGGCCTGCAGCGCGCCGAGAAAAACAATATTCCCGTGCAAGTAATTGACCATCGCAGTTTCGAAACAAGGGAAGACTTCGATCTAATTCTCCGGAAAACGATCGAAGAGATAAATCCCAATCTTATTGTGTTGGCCGGATTCATGAGAATTCTAGGTAGTAACTTTGTGAATCATTTTTCAGGCCGCATATTGAACATTCACCCTTCGCTTCTGCCGAAATATCCAGGCATTAACACTCATCAACGTGCGCTCGATGGTGAGGAACAGGAGCATGGAGTAACGGTACATTTTGTAACCGAAGCCCTTGATGGTGGGCCAATTATCGCGCAAATGAAAGTTCCGGTGCTCGAAGAAGACACCCCCGATATCTTGGCGGCGCGAGTCCTAAATAGAGAGCATATTATTTATCCCAAGACAGTAGCCTGG
>JAKUTG010000105.1:0-7744 GCA_022447905.1 Pseudomonadales bacterium
TAAATTGGATACCCTGGTTAGTGCTAATGATGGGTTATTCGCTGTTTTACTTTTTGATCGATACGCTGGTGGTGACAAAGTCACTGAATTGGTTTCTGGCTGAAATCAAGTACAAGGACATCCTGCCCATTCGTGCCTGTGCTTACATCATTTCCGTTTTCAACGAACAAATCGGCAAGGGAGCTATGGCATATTACCTAAATAAACGGGATCAAATTCCGGGATGGGAAGTAGGCTCAGTCATGCTTTTCATTATGTTCTGTGAAATTTTCTACCTGCTTGTTTGGGCTTCGATCGGCTTCCTCTTCTCCAGCACAGGGTTACCGGACGTTTTCCAGCTTATTCCCTATATCGCCGTCAGTTCAGTAGTTTTCTTTTTAGTCTGGTTGTTCTATTTCAATGGCACGTTATTGCCAAACAATAAGTTAAGAGATAAACGTATTCTTCATGCGTTCCGACTCGCCAAGGCGTGGCACTATTTCATGTTTTTCTTGCTGCGCTCGCCAGCGTTACTGGCTGCAGTTGTAGTCTATACAACCGCCCTGAATCTTTTTGGCGTCGACGCTTCCTTCCTGGGGTTATTGCCTTATCTTCCGGTTATCTTCTTCGCCGCGGCGGTGCCCACACCTATGCGGGCAGCGGCAATTACGTTTTGGGTGATACTATTTCCGGAGAATGAAGGTCAAATGGCAGCCTTTGGTCTGGTGCAACACAACTTTTTCATCCTATTCAACGCCATCATCGGTTTGATTTTCTGGCGCCGCGCTCAACGAGAACTGTTCAGCGACTGATGGCCAACTTACTTACGGGTATCCGACTGCTACTGGTTGTGCCGGTGGCTTGGGCGCTTGCGTTTCCGAACTTCATGTCAGCTCCGTTGTTACTTGTTCTTATTACTGTAGGCATCCTGACCGATTATTTCGACGGCATAGTGGCGCGCGCTGCCAACATGGCCTCGGCAAGAGGCCAGCTGTTCGACCATTGCACTGATTTCTTTTTCGTCGCAGCGGGGCTAACCGGCGCTGCCAATACAGGACTTGTTAGCCCTATTCTTCCTTTACTTATTGCGATCGCATTTTCACAGTATGTACTCGATTCTTATTTCCTATTTAATCAGAAACAGTTACGCATGAGTTTTCTCGGAAGATGGAATGGTATTTTCTATTTTTTACCATTGATTATGATTTCGGCTTCCAGACTAGAGTCAGTAGCTGAACTCCAAGAAAATATCGAATCGATTGTAACTCTAGTGAACTACTTACTTATAATCTCTACGGTTGCATCGATAATTGACCGCGGGCTGGCCCCACTGCGCAAATAGAATAACAAAAGCTTCTTTTCGCTTATTGCAGTATACAATTGGGGCGTGCACTATAACGGGCGCTTTTTCTAGCGGTATCTGACAGTAAACCCTCAGATACAATTGTCGTAGCTATAAAATTCCGGAGACTTTGCTGTGATACTTTCTACACGAACCGCCATTCACCTCCTTGGCCTGTTGAGTTTTCCAGCATTAGCCCAAGTCCCCCAAACCCTAGTACCGATCGATGAGTCAGTGGCCGAAGTCTTTCAACAGATAGCCAGCGACGAAAGGGTACGTTCTTCACTGCAGTTAATTGAAGCAAGGGAACCGGAGAATGTAAGAGAACAATTCCGGATTACCGAAATACCCGCTCCGCCATTTCAAGAAGAACGACGAGCCGCCTACTATCTCGAACAGATGCGGGCCCGAGGCTTGAGCGATGCCTATATTGATACGGAAGGCAATGCTATCGGCATTCGTAAAGGCACCGGTAATGGGCCCACTTTGCTTATTGCCGCCCACCTAGATACTGTTTTTCCCGAAGATGTGGACACCACAGTTGAGTTGAGAGGCGGTCGCTACTATGCACCTGGCATTGGTGATGATACCAGAGGCCTAGCAGTTTTATTATCCATTATCGAAGTACTCAACGAGAGTGGCATCGAAACCGTGGGCGACATTATCTTCAGCGGCAATGTTGGCGAAGAGGGTCGCGGTGATCTGCGGGGAATCAAAGCCATCTTCCGGGATTACCCAGAAATTGATGGGTTTATTTCAATCGATGGTGTACAGCTCCGACGAATAACTACAGGCGCTACCGGTAGCAGGCGGTTTGAATTTCATTTCAAAGGCCCCGGTGGACACTCGTTCGGCGCTTTTGGATTACCCAGTGCAATCCATGCGATGGGGAGGGCTATTGCCAAGATATCCGAATTGGAAACCCTGCCTTTCCCCAAGACCACCTTTACTGTCGGTACAGTGGAGGGTGGCACCTCTGTAAATTCCATCGCTGCAGACGCAACCTTCGCAATTGATATGCGCTCCAATAATCGTGGACAACTTGCTAAGCTGGAAGAACGCACTAAAGCAGCTGCGCTAGAGGCCGTAGCTGAGGAAAACGCCCGCTGGGATAATGGTCAAGTGACCGTAGAGTTCAATTTGATCGGTGATCGGCCGGTTGGGCGCACTCCTACAGAAAGCTCGATTGTACAGGTAGCTGCGCTCGCCTTCGATGAGATCGGTATTGAACTGCAGGAACTCGGCATCTCAAGTACCGATTCAAACGTGCCAATGTCGTTGGGCATTCCCGCCATTACGATTGCCGGTGGAGGCAACGGTGGTGGTTCCCATTCTCCCAGCGAATGGTTCGTCCCAATAAACTCCCATAAAGGACCTCAGGTCTCGTTGTTAATCGTATTAACGGTGGTTGGTTTAGATGAGTTAAGTTCCCCGTTGTTAGAGGATCGTGATCACTAATCCGTCAGCAGAAAGAGAGTATTCTGGAACTAGTCAGAGAGACTCGCTTGTAAGCGCTCGCTCGCTACTAAGTAGTCTTGCATAAATTCGTAGACGATGGCCTTGGCCGACTGGGTACTACTCATCAGGCCAACACCCTGCCCTACCCAGGAAGTCGAGAGTTGGCGAGCACCTTCGTGGCCTATTTCCGCCAACCTCGTTACCTTGGCCAATGGATTCTCGGTAACTTGAGATTGTAAGGGCATTGACAGTGGTTCGGGGGCAGTATTGGATTCCCAGGCATCGGTCCAGGGTGAACGAAGTTGGCGCGAATGTTTGCCAGTGCGAGAACGTGAACGCACGGTTTCCCGTGAGGATGCGCGCAGCATCTTTTCTTTTAACACAGGTGGGGTATCAGATTCTGCACAGGTAAGCCAAACCGAACCGGTCCAGACTCCTGCAGCCCCCATTGCCATGCATGCCGCCATTTGTCGACCCGTAACGATGCCCCCAGCAGCAACCACAGGTACCCCGGAGTCTTTTAGGACGCTGTATACTTCCGGAATAAGTACGAGCGTGGAAACATCGCCGCAATGGCCTCCAGCTTCGGTTCCTGAAGCCACCACTATATTGACGCCTGCCTCTACTTGTTTAATGGCATGTTCACGAGTACCAATCAAGGCAGCAGTTGCCACGCCTTTCTCTTTGCCCATATCGATCATATAGGCTGGAGGCACACCCAGTGCATTGGCTATTAATTTTATCGGGTGGTCGAAAGCCACATCGATAATACTTGTTGCCTTGTTTTTGGTGAGAAATGAATCACTTTCATACTGGTTCGCGTAGACATCGGAGGAATCAATACCGTGTCTTTCCAGAATACCACTGGCAAAATCAAAGTATTCCTGTGGCACCCGATTCTTGAGATTTTCAGCGGCTCCGTTCTCTTCCGCTACGGCCATACTAGTCGGCGCAATCAAGTCGACACCATAAGGTTTTCCATCGATATGCTCGTCGATCCAACTCAGTTCCGCCTCAAGGGTGCTAGCGTTATATCGTGCGGCACCCAGCACGCCAAAGCCTCCTGCCTTGGACACCTCAACAACCACATCGCGACAATGACTAAACGCTATCAAGGGGAATTCAATATCAAGCAGGTCACAGATTAGTGTGTTCACCTACACTCCTTTTTGGACAATAAATCGGGACTCCAACCTATACGTCCAGTCATTTTCCTATGAAGTCGCTGTCAACATGAACAGCAGAGCACCACCTGAAGCTAAGAAACAGGGCGAGCTCACAAACTCAGAATTATCACAGGCAATTAGTTATCCGATTGCCTACGCAGATGCCCATAAATCAGCTCTTCGGTAAACTCGACACATTTGTATTCGAGTAACTGCATATTCTCATCGAGCCTCCGATATAAGGGCATACTGACCTTCCACGGACGAGTGTAAACATTAGGGTCTTCCAAAGTCGCTTCATACAACAAGGTATTGGGGCCAATGAAGCTATACCTCTCTTCGACTTTCAATTCCTCGGTGTGATGATTACCGGCATGATCAAACCACGTATCAGCTAATTGGTCGGTTACATCTATTACCAAGGTGTCGCCTTCAAAATGCGCCAGTGAATGACCCATCCAGCTATAAATAGGTGCTTCGAAATCAGGTTGGTCAACGTAAACGATACGGCTAGCGCTGGCAAATTCGTAAGCAAACACTAAATGCTCAGGAGACTGAATGATCTGAAATGGAAACGGTAAATAAGTTGCTCGTGGAATTCCAGGCATATAACACTTGACTAAAGGGTCCAGAGCTAACCAGTCAGCTTTATTTTCCTGTTGCTTTATCCTGCCAGCGGCGTTATAGGGAATTTCGTTACCTTCCACGATACCAAGACCTGCTGGAATAGCACCAATGGCGCCCAGCTCAAACATTGGGCCGAAATCCGCGGCGTGAGGCTCGATGTTATAGTGAGCACTGCCAATAGCCTGCCAGATGCCGTTGAAATCCGGGTTACCATCGGCAGTTCGGGGAATATCAGAGTTCTGGGCAAAAGCACCGGTCGTCAAGCTAACCATCAATACGATAGCGCCTGTTAAGATTTTAGCCAACTTGGATCGGAATTTAAGCATGCTCTTCTCCATCGGGTTTTTATTCACTGCGAGCACTTTATTGTTCTGCAGGCTCCCGATTCTAACACAGCATTCGCGCTTCGGTTCATCCCTTTTCGTATTGACACAAGAACCTTAAAGCCCCCAATATCACTGCCTAAAAGTAAAAACTCTTACGAGGTCCGATATGAAATTCACTAGACGGCGGGTTATCCAGATGAGCGCCAATCTGGCCGGAGCTAGCCTGATCACCCCTATTCATGCGCAGTCTCCATTAAACATGACGACTATTCCGTCTTCAGGCCAGCAAGTGCCCAGTGTAGGGATTGGTTGTCGTAACTACAGAGGCTCTCTAAATTCCGATGAGATGCGCGTTTTTACAGATACGTTTGCTACTTTTCATCAGCTTGGTGGCAAAGTGATTGATACTTCACCTAACTATGGAAATTCCGAAGAAATTATCGGGTCCATTATGCGAGAGCTCGGCATCCGTAATGAACTGTGGGTGGCTACCAAAGTTGATCGAGAGGACCGGTCCGCCGGAATCGCCCGCATGGAACGCTCGTTCGAATTACTGGGGGGTGACAGGTTTGAATTAATGCAAGTCCACAATCTGCGCGGCATCGATGTTCAACTCAAAACCATGGCCGCATGGAAAGAGCAGGGTCGTTTTCGTTATATCGGAGTGACTACATCCAGCGATCGGCAATACGACGCGATGGCTGACGTTATGGATCGCCATACTCTCGATTTTATCCAAGTAGACTACTCACTTGGTAACAGAAATGCGGGAGAGCGCCTGATGCCCATGGCCCTGGACAAAGGCATTGCCGTGTTAGTCAACTTGCCCTTCGGGCGCGGTAGACTGTTCAATGCTGTTGGCGATAGGCCTTTACCAGATTGGGCTGCTGACATTGACGCTAGGTCTTGGGCCCAAGTTTTCCTGAAATACGTCATGTCGCATCCGACTGGAGCAATACCGATCCCTGGCACCACTAAACCCCATCACGCAGAGGACAACATCGCCGCGGCACGTAGCCGCTTGCCGGACGCTCTTCTGCGCAGAGAAATGGAACTCTTGATCGATCCTCTATTGTAAAATTAATTGTTTATTAGAGCATTAGCGTCGCTCCGCATAGGAAAGATACCCTGTACGTACTAGCAAGACTGGAAGAAACCGCTCTTAGCACTTGGCTGAGGGAATCAGGTGCGGCATTTTTTACGTCTCTGACTATGCATTCAATAGCGATGGCGTTTGTGGTGGGAATCAATCTAATGATTGCTTTCCGATTAATGGGTCTGGCACCGGGAATCGCACTGCAAAATGTGTTCCGTTTTTACATAGTACACTGGTACGCGGCTGTGGTGATCTTCCTTTCAGGCTTGCTTTTACTGCTGGCCTATCCGGCCAAGGCGCTTACTAATCCTGTTTTTTACATCAAATTTTCTGCACTTACACTAGGGTTGTTCATAGCTTACAGATTGCCCCGATCTCTAAACAATTCAGCTAAAAACCTGACTAACAAACAAATCAAGCTTATCGCTTTGTGTTCAATTCTATCGTGGGTTATCGCCGTCACCGCAGGTCGCTTTCTCGCCTATACCCATGAGGTGTTGCTGGCGTCTAGGTTCTATTAATTAATGGTATTAACAAAAATACTTTCAGACTTCGGTCAGACCACAGGGATTTATGAATTCATGAATTCACCTTGGGGGTGGCCCACCATTGAATCCATCCATTTCCTAGGTTTGAGTCTGTTAATAGGCACCGTCGGTGTATTTGACCTGAGAATGCTAGGAATAGGCCGAGGAGTCGCTTATGCCGACCTACACAAACTAGTTTCTATCGGAATAATAGGCTACGGGTTAAATGTAATAACCGGCACTATGTTTTTGGTCTCTGCGCCTGACCAATACGTCTTTAATCCCGCTTTTCAGCTCAAGTTACTCTTCATGCTGATCGCTGGGATCAATGTCATCTGGTTTTACAGAGCAACCCTCGCAGAAGTCAGGGCGACCGCCGCAAACTTAGCGGTACCCCAACACGCCAAGGCCATAGGCATTATCTCTCTTCTATGCTGGACTCTTATTATCGTGTGTGGGCGGCTAATTACTTATTTCAGACCTCCTTACCACTGGTGTTTCTGGTGTTGATAGCAATACTGGCATATAACCCAGCTTTCTCCGTCGGCTCTTACCCAAATAATGGTTCTACCAGTAAATTTTCTGGCTTGCTGCCGACAAATTGAGTAAGACACTGATTTTATCGCTGATTTTTATAGAGCAAACGTTCAAAAGTAGCCCTGAATGGCTATTTTGTGATAGTTTTACCTTAAATTGAAATTGCAAAGATCCCTTAATCGAGAAGCCCAAAGGAGTTCAGATTTATGCACTTTTTTACCATAAAATCTCTACTTACTGGAACCGCGTTAGTAGTCACCACTTTCGTCTCTGGTGTTATCGTGGCCCAGGCCGATGAAATTACATTTCATAAAGATATCGAACCGATCCTGCAGCGTAGTTGTCAGAATTGCCACCGTCTTGGTGGCGCTGGCCCAATGCCTCTGGTGACCTATGATCAGGTCGCTCCGTTCGCCGGGCTGATAGAATACAAGACCGGGCTCAGAGATCGAGCTGGTGCCATGCCGCCCTGGTACGTGGAAAAAGATATTGGTATCCAGCAGTACAAGGACGATCCTTCGCTCAATGACAAAGAAATAGCAGCTATCTCCACTTGGGCGCGGACCGGTGCTACCAGGGGGAGTTCAGCCGATGCACCTGAACCACTGGTGTTCGATGACAGTCTCAAGTGGCGCGCCGGGGAACCTGATTTGATTGTAAAAACTGAGGACGTTACCAAGCTGGCC
>JAKUTG010000106.1:0-7715 GCA_022447905.1 Pseudomonadales bacterium
ATAACCTAGGGATGATAGTTAAATTTGCTATCTGTGCACTTACCGACCGATGTCGGTGAGGCCTAAAATTCCCATTAAATGATTGATAATACTCTATAAATTACTTTATAAAATATAACTAGGTATTTGATTAAATTGAAAAATATATCTATTAATAAGGCCACGCAGGAGTCTGAAGACACCACGGTGATGGAGCGCCTGATGCGTGAAGGCTCCCTAATTATTTGTTTTTTGCTGTCCCTGTTTCTACTTATAGCGTTGGTGAGCTATTCACCGGCTGATCCTGGCTTTACCACCACCGGCAGTAGCGAACCAGTGCAGAACTCCATAGGGATTTACGGTGCTTGGATAGCGGATGCTCTTCTCCATCTTTTTGGCTATCTAGCTTACGGGTTGCCGGCACTCCTTGCCTATAAAACGTATACCTTATTTTCTGAAGGTAGATTAAATCCTGGCGTCTCCTGGCCAATCATTGGTCTTAAATGCTTAGGATTTATTCTCCTGATGGGCGCTGGATGTGGCTTGGCGGCATTACATTTCCAGACTGCCGACGGCATTTCTTATATGGCAGGCGGGGTTTTGGGGTCGCTCATCGCGGATTTGAGCGTGCCTGTACTCGCTATATTAGGCAGCAGTTTGTTATTTTTTTCCATTCTTTTAATCGGGTTGACCATTACGGTTTCGATTTCCTGGCTGGTCGTGATCGATCGAATAGGGGCCTGGACGCTTTTTCTCTGCGACCTAACAATAAGCAAGATTCTGAATTGGATTGAGGCTAAAAAGCAGGAAGCAGCTATACGAGAGAAACTAGAAATAAGAAAGAGGCAACTAGATATCCATATCGAGAAAGAGAGGAAGCGGATACCTCCTTCTATCAAGATGCCTATCTCTAAAAAGGTGGCGAAGAGCTCTAGGGTTGAGAAGGAGCGACAGGGGAGGTTGTTTGCAGCAACTTCTGTCAAGGAACTCCCCGCGATAGGCCTTCTTGATGCTTGGCAGGAAACCAATGAGAGAGGATTTTCCAAAGCCTCTCTGGAGGCTATGTCCAAATTATTAGAATTGAAGCTTAAGGATTTCGGTATTGATATTGAAGTGACAGCAGTCAAACCCGGACCTGTTATAACCCGGTTTGAAGTGCAGCCCGCGGCTGGAGTTAAGGTAAGCCGAATAAGCAACTTAGTGAAAGATCTAGCCAGATCCCTCGCGGTTGTTTCAGTACGTGTAGTTGAAGTGATCCCGGGTAAAACAGTTATTGGTATTGAAATCCCTAACGAAGAACGAGAAGTAATTCAGTTGAGTCAAGTGTTATCGTCCTCGGATTTTGATCGTGCAGGCTCAAGTCTAAGTATGGCTTTGGGCCACGATATTGTCGGCAAACCGGTGATTGTCGATCTTGCAAAAATGCCCCACCTATTAGTAGCGGGCACAACAGGTTCGGGTAAATCAGTTGGGATCAATGCGATGATTCTCAGCCTGTTGTTCAAATCAACACCGGACAAAGTAAGGATGATTATGATCGATCCGAAAATGCTTGAGCTTTCGGTTTACGATGGAATTCCGCATCTCCTGACCCCGGTAATTACTGACATGAAGGATGCTGCTAACGGTCTCCGGTGGTGTGTTGCGGAAATGGAACGGCGTTATAAGCTGATGTCTATGTTGGGCGTGCGCAACCTAGCCGGGTTTAATAAAAAAGTGGCTGATGCTAAGAAGGGCGGTAGACCATTAATGGACCCTACTTGGCAACCTGATTCAATGGTACTAGACGAGAACCAATCGGCCCCCGAACTTGAAAGCCTGCCTTGTATCGTTGTTGTTGTAGATGAGCTTGCAGATATGATGATGGTGGTTGGTAAGAAGGTAGAAGAATTGATTGCCCGCATTGCGCAAAAAGCTCGCGCTGCAGGCATCCATCTTATCCTGGCAACTCAGCGGCCTTCGGTGGACGTGTTAACCGGCTTGATTAAAGCAAATATACCGACTCGTTTGTCATTCATGGTCCAATCAAAAGTAGATTCACGCACTATTCTTGGTCAGGGAGGTGCAGAGCAATTGCTTGGTCATGGCGACATGCTGTTCCTTCCCCCCGGAAGTGGGATGCCGACCCGTGTACACGGCGTTTTTGTAGGCGATGAAGAAGTTCATCGAGTAGTTGCCGACTGGAAAACCCGTGGTACACCGATGTACATCGAAGCTGTCACACAGGGAGCTAATGATATCGACATAATGGGGGTGGATGGACAGGCCGGTATACAGGGGGAAGATGATGATGCGTTGTATGACGAAGCTGTCCGTTTTGTTACTGAGTCTCGTAAAGCTTCAATTTCATCTGTACAAAGGAAACTTCGCATAGGCTACAACCGCGCAGCGCGCATGATAGAATCAATGGAAGCAGCTGGGGTGGTTTCGGAAATGAGCGCTAATGGCTCTAGAGAAGTCATCGCCCCGACACCTTTCGACTAAGCCTGCAACTCATCAGAGCTCGCTATGCATAGAATCCTGTTAGCGCTATTAATTTGCGTCTTTTTTAACGGCAGTCTGGCCCAGCAAGACGCATTGGGGCAATTGAATTCAATGCTGATGAATATAGAATCAATGAAAGCTGACGTTGTGCAACTTATTGTAGAATCTGATGGTGGCATTCTCGAAGAAAGTAAAATTAAAATGTACTTCAAAAAGCCAAATGGTTTCTATTGGGAAACCATAACTCCTTTTAGAGAGTTAATTGTAACCAATGGCGTTAAGCTCTGGAACTATCAGCCCGATTTGGAGCAGGTTGTGATCGAAGATTGGGATTCCAGCAAGTCTGAATTAGCTGCTCAGTTACTTAATGGTGAGACAGAAAATCTTGGTTCAGAATATCAAATCGAGCAGCTACTCAGCACTGATAGCGGAGACCATCAATTCGCATTGACGCCTTTAGCGACAGATAGTGTTTATGAACGTATCTCTATTAGTTTTGTTACTTTCGAGCTAGAACAGATTTATCTGAATAGCAAAAATGGCCAACAAACCGTATGGCGCTTCGATGCGATCGAGCGGAACCAGTTTTTGGAAGACAGCGTTTTCGAGTTCGAACCGCCGGCTGGAATAGAAATCATTGAAAACACTTACATACAGTAATTTTTCTGACCACATCCTTTGATGTATACCTATCTTGCGATTGCTTTCGGGGGGGCACTAGGAGCTCTTTCCAGATATTGGCTTACCGTTTCTATAGAACGATTTAATAGTACGGGATTTCCGCTTGGCACGTTTGTGGTTAACCTGCTGGGTAGCTTTTTGATTGGCTTGCTATATATTATTTTAGCGGAAAAATTATCAGTGGCAGATCAGTGGCGTCCAGTAATTATCACTGGATTCTTAGGAGCAATGACAACGTTTTCAACTTTCTCTCTCGATGCGCTTTTGTTGTTCCAGCAAGGCCAATACAATACCGCTCTTTTTTATGTGTTGAGTAGCGTTATGATTTGCATTTTTGCTGCTTATGTGGGCATGCAGATTGCCCGAATGCTGCTATAAACTGATAGCGAATACTATACTATGCTAGATCCCAAATGGACTCGTTCTCAGCTTGATACTCTAGCCAAAATTTTGCTCAAGAAAAATTTTGAACTGGATGTTACTCCGCTCGCAGAAATGGAGAGCCAACGTAAAGAATTGCAATTGCAAACTGAAGCATTGCAGAACGAGCGTAATTCTCGCTCCAAAAAGATTGGCCAGGGTAAGACTTCCGGCGAAGATGTCTCCGAATTGCTTCAAGGCATGGAGGCTATCAAGAAAGAACTAGAAGAAAAAAAAGAGAGTCTTGGGAAGTTGCAGGGGCAGCTAACTGAGTATCTGCTGGGTATCCCTAACCTGCCTGACGATTCCGTCCCAGAAGGAAACAATGAGAGTGAAAATAAAGTCCTTGCAAGCTGGGGCGAACCTCGACAATTCGACTTCGAAGCTAGAGATCATGTCGTACTGGGGGAAGGGCTGGGAAACAGTCTAGACTTTGAAGCCGCCAGCAAGTTAGCCGGTGCGCGCTTTGTCGTAATGAAAGGGCAAATGGCTCAGTTACATCGCGCATTAATTCAATTCATGTTGGATGCTCACACAACAAAACATGGCTATACCGAACTAAATGTCCCTTATATAGCCAATGCGGAATCTTTGGCCGGCACCGGGCAATTACCAAAATTTGAGGAAGATCTTTTCAAATTAAAGCATGAGCATGACTTCTATCTGATACCCACTGCCGAAGTGCCTGTCACAAATCTTGTGCGTGATGTAATTCTTGAAGCAGAATCCCTTCCATTAAAATATGTCTGCCATTCACCATGCTTCCGCTCGGAGGCTGGCAGTTATGGGAAGGACACGCGTGGCATGATTCGGCAACATCAATTTGAAAAAGTAGAGCTGGTGCAAATAGTCAAGCCGGAGGATTCTGCAGCGGCTCTGGAAGAGCTTACTGCTCACGCAGAAAGCATTTTACAATTATTGAATCTTCCTTATCGGAAAGTATTACTTTGCGGAGGAGATTTAGGTTTTGCTTCGAGTAAGACTTATGATCTTGAGGTATGGATGCCATCTCAAGGATGCTATCGAGAAATTTCTTCCTGCAGCTTATTCACTGATTTTCAGGCACGCAGGATGCGCGCTCGCTGGCGTAATCCAGATACGAACAAACCAGAATTAGTCCATACCATTAATGGTTCAGGTCTGGCGGTGGGTCGTACCCTTGTGGCTATCCTGGAAAATAACCAAGAAAAATCAGGCCGTGTTCGGATTCCAGAAAAACTGTCCTCTTACATGAATGGGAGCGAGCATCTCGAATAATGGAATTCCTTCCCGTATTTTTAAATATCAAGGGCAGGAAATGCGTTGTTGTGGGTGGTGGGGATATTGCCACGCGGAAAGCGGGGATGCTCGTCGAGGCTGGCGGTATAGTCGATATTATAACCGGCCATAAAGCGGAAAAATTCAGTGAATTTGGTCAACACGAACAAATCACATTAATTGAACAAGCTTTCAATGCTGACCATCTGAAAGGTGCGGTGCTCGCAGTAGCTGCGACTGATGACCCGGTCGTTAACCGAACTGTTTCTGAGCTAGCGAATAATCTTGAAATCCCGATAAACGTAGTAGATCAACCAGACCTCTGTTCATTTATCATGCCTTCTATCGTTGACCGATCGCCGGTCTTGATTGCTATTTCCAGTTCGGCGACTTCCCCAGTGTTGACACGCAGGATCAAAGAATTAAACGATACTCTCATTCCAGCTCGAATGGGTGAGTTAGCAACATTATTGGGATCTTACCGACTACAAGTTAGCCAAGAAATTCCGGAGTTCAGCGAGCGCGTAAGCTTCTGGGAAAGGCTGTTGGATAGCGAAGTCCCGGAGATGGTTTATAGTGGTAATACTACCAAGGCGCAAGAACATATCGAGGCAGCACTAAGCCAGAAATCTACTGGACCAACGACCGGTGAAGTCTATTTGGTGGGTGCAGGCCCTGGTGATCCGGATCTACTTACACTTAGGGCTCTGCGTCTCATGTATAAGGCAGACGTCGTGCTTTACGATCGTCTTGTGTCTGCTGAAATTTTAAAACGCGTACGTCCAGATGCTGAAAAGATTCATGTAGGTAAAGCGCGCGCGGACCATACTATAAAACAGGAAACGATAAACGAAATGTTAGTACGGTTGGCTAAAGACGGTAAAAAAGTTTTACGCCTGAAAGGAGGTGACCCTTTCATATTCGGACGGGGAGGAGAAGAGCTGGAAACGCTTGCGAAAGAAGAAATACAGTTTCAGGTAGTACCTGGTATTACCGCCGCGTCTGGCTGTGCCGCCTATGCAGGGATTCCGTTAACCCATCGAGATTTCGCTCAGTCCGTGCTCTTTCTTACCGGGCAACTTAAGGATGGTTCAGTTGACTTAAACTGGGAGTCACTGGTCATAAGTCAACAGACTCTGGTGTTTTACATGGGGTCTTTAGGCCTGCAATTTATCTGTGAAAAACTTGTGGCTCACGGAATGGATTCAGATATGCCAATAGCGGTTGTTCAGCAAGGAACGACCCGTGATCAAAAAGTGCTAGTTTCAACTCTGGCAGAGCTGCCTGAAGCTGCCTTACAAAACCCTATAAAACCTCCAACCATCATTATTGTTGGCAGAGTTGTAAAACTGAAGGAGAAGCTCGCCTGGTTTGAGAGTTAGATTGCTCAGAACCAACTCACTACCTTGTCGTAACGACAGCACAGTTCCACAAATTCCAGGTAATTTACAGTTTTCGTAGCTGCTCGATTACGGCCAGAGATCCCTCGGGCTTTCATGTCTTCCTTGAGACTGAAAATTTCTATATCGGGTAAATCAAGTTGATCAAGACAGTTATAGACTCCATCTTCGATAAATAACAGGCCGTCATCTTGACCGAGAAATGGCAAGCACTGATCGAGAAGTCCTGAAGAAGGCGCTTTGCTAATGGTGTGCAGGCTGCTCATAGATTGAATACCACGGAGGACTTTTTGAAGAGTTCTGATAGAACCTCTTTCCCTGCAGGCCTTCCATCAAGAACGAGATCTTCAGCCAGCAAATGATTCTTTGTCATTGAGTGTTGATCGATATAGATGTTCTTGATTCCATAAAGATCTAATGTTTCTAGGGTGCTGCTGAGCGGTTTGCTGGATATCGCTTGAGGGGTCTGGTCTTTGATAAGTTGCAGTACACCGTCACCCAGAAAAACCAGGTTAACATCCTGACCAAAAACGGCTGCTGCTAGAGCTGCATCGAGACAAAGCTGAGGTCGATTGCTACCATACGGGGCGGTTCTAGAGACGAATGTAAGGATCTTTTGGTTTTCGTCTTTTTGCATTTGATTAGCCAAAATTTACAACTCGATGGGAATTAAGAGCGGCGTCAATTAATTGGCCCAGCCCGCTTATTTCCGAGCTCTTATACATGCTAGCTGGTTTAAGGTTATGGCGTTCCGCTTCCAGCTCATTAAGTATGCCCCGCTTAATCGCGGAGGTGACGCATACAATTGATTCGAGCTCGTTAGTTCTTATCAAGCTATCCCACTGCTGCTGCAAATTAACTTCACCTTTTGGCAAAACAGCCAACCGATTTGCATTGTGGACACCGTCAGAAAAGAAAAAAAGCCGATAAATTTGATGGCCTTGCTCCAGCAACGCTTTAGTGAAATTCAAAGCGGAGGTTGCAGCTTCGGAGGAGTAGGGAGCTGCATAGATCACAACAGTAAAATTCAAAAATTTGTTCTCTTATAACTTAAATAAAAAGCCCCAGATAATCTGGGGCTTTGATGTTTGAACTCTGAAAGTCGCTACTATCTTCTAGCTACCTTCTGCCGGTAAATATTGCTAGCAGGCGCAGAAGATGTATAAAGATATTAAAAAAGCTCAGGTACAGGCTAATTGTCGCGTTGATATAGTTTCTTTCCCCACCATTAATTATCCGGCTTGTGTCGTAAAGGATAAGGCCAGACATCACCATGATGACACCCGCGGAAATGGCTAAACTGAAAGCCGGTATCTGGAGAAACATATTAACAATCATTCCCGCAAAAATGACTAACAACCCCGTGAACAAAAATCCGCGCATGTAGCTGAAATCTTTCCCTGAAACCAGGGCATAACCGGACAGCGACAAAAATATCATGGCTGTTCCACCCAGGGCCTGCGCCACTATAGCTCCGCCGTTCTCATAGATTGT
>JAKUTG010000107.1:0-7657 GCA_022447905.1 Pseudomonadales bacterium
TTCTTACAAAGACCCACATGTTGAACTCATTCAACAGTTACGGAGTTGTTTAAGTTTCGTATTGGGGAATTCTCCAGTAAATCTAACCCTCTGTAATGTCTTTTTTTTTAGCGGATTAGTTCACAACAGTAAATAACACTTTCTCTGCTAAATTCAACGCCCTCTTCTAATTTCCTGGAACCTTCAAAAAATATTGACGCGCGCTATCAAACCGAAATGAACTATAAATCCGCATATGCTAAGCGCAAAAATTGTGTTGATTGACACCAATCTTTCAGAGGCTATCAATACGGACTTCACAAACAATGGTACGAACAATAATAGTGCCGTTATCATGCCTGGGCTAAAATCTGTTTGCAGGGTGGCTACTCCTAAATGAAGAGCCGCATTGGCAAGGCTCATACTATTCGCAAATAGAAAAATTAATGCAAATAGTTTAGTAGAAGGTTTGAATAAATATAAAATCAGAGCGGCTGTGATTGCACCAAGATTAATAGCAACAACCTCTACAGGTAATATTTCCAACCCTGAACGATAAGCCCAATTCAAAAAATGGTAAGCCTCACCGAAAAGAGCAGGAGAAATAATATACTCTTCAACCTGATGAAAGGTTAAAGCAAATAAGGGAAGTGATGTAAGCAAATAGGGGCTGTTGTTCCTCTTTAGAAAAATCAAAATAGCTGAAGCAATTAATAATCCCAGCAAAAAAACATTTTGCATTGTTAATACATATGGATGATCAAATAAAGGATTCATATATAATTCTTGTAAGGCTTAGAACTTATCTAATTTACTGTTGTAAATTACTCCACTGTGACGGACTTGGCGAGATTGCGCGGATGGTCTACATCCGTTCCTTTCATTACGGCCACATGGTAAGACAACAGTTGTAGCGGCACAGTAAACACTATGGGGTCAAGGATGTCCGGACAATTGGGTACATTGATGACCCTGCAGCTCCTGTCGCTTTTAAACTTTATACTTTCGTCAGCAAAGACATAAAGCTTCCCTCCGCGCGCACTAACCTCAGACAGGTTCGCCTTTAACTTGCTCAGCAAATCATTGTTGGGTGCTACGGCGATTACTGGCATTTTGCTATCTACCAGAGCTAGAGGTCCGTGTTTTAACTCGCCTGCTGGGTAGGCTTCGGCATGAATATAAGAGATTTCTTTTAGCTTAAGCGCTCCTTCTTTCGCAATGGGGTACTCAATGCCTCGGCCCAGGAAGAGGCTGTGTTCCTTATCAGAAAACTGTTTTGAGATCTTCCTGATTTCGTTGCTCAAGGCGAGAGTCTTTTCAATCAGTTTTGGTAATTTAGCAATCTGTTTTACAAGCCTTGATTCTTCGCTTGCCTTGAGGCCGGTGCGCCTAGCGAGCACAATTGAAAGAACCAGCAACAGAGCTAGTTGAGTTGTGAATGCCTTGGTGGAAGCTACGCCTATTTCCTGACCGGCCATGGTTAGGGCGCAGAAATCTGATTCTCGCACCAGGGAACTGGTTGCAACATTACAAATTGCCAGACTTGCCACATACTTTTGCTTCTTGGCATAACGCAACGCTGCAAGCGTGTCAGCGGTCTCCCCTGACTGCGAGATAGCAACAAACAAAGTATCAGGTTGGGAAATTATGTCCCGATAACGGTAGTCGCTAGCAATGTCTGTCTGACAAGGAATTCTAGCAATAGATTCGAGCCAGTACTTGGCTACCTGGCCGGCGTGGAAACTAGTTCCACAAGCAACGATTTGTACGCTCTTAACCTTATTAAAGATCGTCGGCGCATTGACACCGAAAGCTTGCTCTAATACTTTTTTGTCACTGATTCGGCCATCAAGCGTGTCCTTAACAACCTGTGGCTGCTCGTAGATCTCCTTTAACATGAAATGCTTGAATTCGCCCTTATCCACGTCTTTTGAATAATTCTGCACCCTAGTAATCCGGCGGTTAACTTTTCGTGTTCCGTGCCATACCTCTACAGCTTTCAGTGTAATCCTAGCGATGTCGCCTTCATCCAGATAAATAAACCGGTCTGTCACTTGCCCCAAAGCTAAGGGATCCGAAGCAACAAAGTTTTCACCATCCCCAAGACCAATGACCAGCGGGCTACCGCTTCGGGCAACGATAATCTGATCCGGCTCAGTATTGTCGATTACACAGATGCTGTAAGCGCCCTGCAACTTCTTGGTGGCCCGTTTGGTAGCTTCCAGCAAAGAGCTCTTTCCATGGTTTCTGGCTCGATGGATCAGATGTGCGATCGTTTCACTGTCTGTTTGGGTCTTGAATACATAGCCATCCTTGATGAGCTTGTCTCGCAAGACCTCATGGTTTTCAATTATTCCATTATGAACGATAGCAATCTGTTTTTGAGAATTATGAGGGTGGGCGTTCCCCACGGTGGGCTTCCCGTGCGTGGCCCAGCGGGTATGGGCTATTCCGAGCGCGCCACGCAACTTCGCTTTTGCGGCGGAATTTACCAGCTTTTTTACCTTGCCGACGGTTTTAAGGTCCCTTATCTTGCCGCCCGAGTCATTGAGCAATGCGATACCGGCAGAGTCGTAACCTCTGTATTCCAGGCGCTTGAGGCCTTCCAGCAGGATGCCGGACACATTGCGTTCCGCGATCGCTCCTACAATTCCGCACATGGCTTACAGCTATCTAACTACTCCTTTTCTGGTTTGGCAGGGCGTTTCCAGTGGTCTATGTTCCTTTGCTTTCCTCTGCCTACCGCAAGGTTTTTTGCAGGCACGTCATTATTAATTGCCGACCCTGCCGCGACAAAGGCTTCATCTTCTAGCGTTATAGGTGCGACAAGCACACAATTAGAACCAATGAATACGTTATTGCCCAATATGCTCTTGTGCTTGTTGGCTCCGTCGTAATTGCAGAAGATAGTGCCCGCGCCAATATTGCATCCCTGGCCAATTTCGGCATCCCCTATGTAAGCCAGGTGTTTTGCCTTTGAACCTGCTCCTATCTTAGAACCCTTGATTTCAACGAAGTTTCCGATCTTTACATTCTCATCCAGAATCGTGCCAGGTCTAATTCTTGCGTAAGGCCCAATAATGCTGTTCTCCCCGATGGTGGCCCCATCTATGCTGGTTCCCGGCAAGATTTGAACGCCATTGCCGAGCGTCGCACCTCTTATAATTGTGTTGGCACCAATAACCACATTGTCACCGAGCGTTACAGCTTCTTCAAAAATAACATTGACATCAATGACACAATCTTTCCCGCAACTAACTGTGCCTCTTATATCAACTCTGCTCGGGTCTCTCAGCGTTACGCCCGATTCCATTAGCTCTTGCTGCTTGTTCATCTGGTAGTGTTTCTCCAACAATGCCAGCTGGGCCTTGTCATTGACGCCCTGGACCTCGATTTCATCAGGATGGATTATTGCCTTTATCTGGCAGCGTTCTCTTGCGGCCAAACCAATAATATCAGTTAGATAATATTCGGACTGTTCGTTGTTATTGCTGACTTTTTCTAACCATTTCTCCAGCTTCTTAGCAGGAATACACATGATGCCACTGTTGACCTCTTTTATCTGCTTTTGTTCTTCGTTGGCATCTCTTTCTTCTACTATCGCTGTTACCCTCCCTGTTTCATCGCGAATGACGCGCCCGAGCCCGCCCGGGTTTTCTACCTGGGCCGTAAGCAATGCTAAGCTTTCCGGATCTATTTGCTCCAGTAACCGGCTCAACGTTAACGATTTGATAAGTGGCACATCCCCATAAAGAACCATCACGCAGTTGCGGTCATCACGGGTATCAATATCAGGCAGTGCTTGCTGAACCGCATGCCCTGTGCCGAGCCGCTCCGCCTGGAGAACCCAGTTTATGCCTGCTGAATCTCCGCCTTTAAAGTGGCCCCGTATTTGGGCTGCCTCGGATCCAATGACCACGTGAATATTGTTCGGACTCAGCTCGCGAGCAGCCAACACTACGTGCTCCAGCATGGCCCGGCCGCCAATGCTGTGCAGCGCCTTCGGTTTATCTGAATACATCCTGGTACCTTCACCGGCCGCCAGAATTATTACTTCCATAGCTTTTCCCTGAGTATGTCAACTGGAACCCCGCCAAAAGAGTATCAAAAAAAAAGGTAGCTCTCGCTACCTTTCTTTGGTGATTTAGCTCGCCGCCGCTATGCGCGATTCTTCAGCTGCCGAAGCGCACGGAGTTGCGCAGCCGCTTCCGCAAGCTGGGAAGCCGCCGCCCCATAATTCATCTCAGCGCTTTGAGCTGCCATGGCCTTCTCCGCGTCCTCCAGAGCCTTAACAGCCGCGGCTTCATCCACATCATCAGCCCTCTGGGCGGTATCAGTGAGTAGCGTAACTGCGTTACTTTGAACCTCGAGAAACCCGCCGGAGACATAGAACACTTCCTCGTCACCACCTTCCTTGATGAGCCTTACCGGACCAGGAATAAGCGCGGTTAAAAGAGGGGCATGCCCCGGCCCAATGCCGAGGTCACCCAATGAACCAGATGCCACGACCATTTCAACGGGGCCGGAGAAGATACTCTTCTCAGCGCTTACGATGTCACATTGCATTGTAAAAGGCATAAAGCTTCTCGTTACGAAACAACCATTACAAGGTTTTCGCTTTTTCTACAGCCTGTTCGATACTGCCAACCATGGCAAAGGCCTGCTCTGGCAGATGGTCATATTCCCCATCAAGAATCGCCTTAAACCCGGCGATTGTGTCTTTCAGCGAAACGTACTTACCAGAGGCGTTGGTAAAGACTTCCGCCACCGTAAACGGCTGCGACAGGAACTGGGAAATACGTCGCGCTCGATACACTGTCTGCTTGTCTTCATCAGACAATTCATCCATACCCAGAATCGCGATAATGTCTTTCAATTCCTTGTAGCGTTGCAGCACTCCCTGCACTCCACTGGCCACATCATAGTGCTCTTGCCCAACAACTAATGGATCCAACTGACGAGAGCTGGAATCCAGTGGATCCACCGCAGGATAAATGCCCAGTGCCACGATTTCTCTAGACAGCACTACTTTCGCATCAAGGTGCGCAAAAGTGGTCGCCGGCGACGGGTCAGTCAAATCGTCCGCCGGCACGTATATCGCTTGGATTGAAGTAATCGAGCCCGCCTTGGTCGAAGTAATTCGCTCTTGCAGGGCGCCCATTTCCTGAGCCAGCGTCGGTTGATACCCGACCGCTGAAGGCATACGGCCAAGCAATGCTGAAACTTCAGTGCCTGCCAGTGTGTATCGGTAGATGTTATCAATAAAGAGTAGCACGTCTCGCCCTTCATCACGGAACTTCTCCGCCATGGTCACCCCGGACAACGCCACCCGTAGGCGGTTACCAGGAGGCTCGTTCATCTGGCCATATACCATTGATACTTTTGACTCACCCTCCAGATCGATGACCTTAGATTCTTGCATTTCATGATAAAAGTCGTTGCCTTCACGTGTACGCTCACCCACACCCGCAAACACAGATAGACCAGAGTGCTCAGTGGCAATATTGTTAATTAGCTCCATCATGGCTACGGTCTTTCCTACACCCGCTCCACCGAAAAGCCCAACTTTTCCGCCCTTGGCAAATGGGCAAACCAAGTCAATAACCTTAATTCCCGTTTCCAGCAACTCATTGGTAGTAGCCAGCTCTTCGTAGGTGGGAGCATCCCGGTGAATCGGCATGCGCTCCTTCTCTCCGATTGGGCCACGCTCGTCGATAGGGCGGCCTAGCACATCCATTATGCGCCCCAAAGTTTCGGTACCCACAGGAACTGAAACTGGTGCACCGGTGTCCTTCACATTAAGACCCCGACTAAGCCCCTCCGCGCTACCCAGGGCAATGGTGCGGACCACGCCGTCACCCAGCTGCTGTTGGACTTCCAAAGTCACTTCAGTGCCGTCGACGGTTAACGCGTCATACACCTTTGGCACGCTCTCGCGCTCAAACTCCACGTCGATTACCGCGCCTATGATTTGTACGATTCGACCACTGCTCATCTTCGGTTCCTCAATCTCTCATTTTTAATCGATGGTTCAATGAATAAGCTTTATACTGCGGCTGCGCCGCCAGCTATCTCGGATAGTTCTTGTGTAATTGCCGCCTGCCTCGCCTTGTTATAGACAAGGCCAAGTTCTTCAATCAAGTCGCCCGCATTATCGGAAGCGTTCTTCATTGCAAGCATTCGTGCCGCCTGCTCACAGGCATTGTTCTCCACCACCGCCTGGTAAACCTGTGACTCGATAAACCGCAACAAAAGCCCGTCCAGCAATTCCTTAGCATCGGGCTCATAAAGGTAGTCCCAGTGATGGCTAAGGCCCTCGTCTTCTGAAGGAAGTAAAGGCAACAGCTGATTAACCACTGGTTTATGTGTCATGGTGTTGATGAAATCATTAGTGACGATCATTAGCTGATCGATTTCTTGATTATCGAACTTTTCCAGCATGATTCTGACGGCACCGATTACATCTGCCACTTCCGCAGATTCACCAATATCACGAATGGCAGCAACGACGTTTCCTCCGAAGTTGTTAAAAAAAGTGGCTGCCCTGGCACCGATGGTGCAGATGTCAATCTCAATATTCTTGTCAGCCCATTCCTGCATGGAAGCGACAGTTGTCTTGAACAGATTAATGTTCAATCCACCACACAGGCCACGGTCGGTGGATACGACGATATAGCCGAGCCTTTTGATGTCACGGGAATCAAAATAAACATGCCGATACTCTGGTGTTGAGTTCGCAATGTGGCCAATAACCGAGCGGATTCGATGGGCATAGGGCTTGCCCAATTTCATGCGGTTCTGCGCCTTCAGCATCTTGCTGGCCGAGACCATTTCCAAAGCCTTGGTGATCTTCTGAGTATTCTCAATACTCGCGATCTTGTTTCGTATTTCTTTGCCGCCTGCCATTTGTGATTATCTGCCTTAGAGCTCCGTTGTTAAAAACACGTCTGTAGCCTTACCAGGTTTGTGTAGAGACAAATTTTTCCATTATTTCTTTGAACTTCACCTCAAGCTCATCGTTCCAGTCTCCGGTTTCATTGATTTGAGCCACAAGGTCGCCGTATTCAGCATTTACAAATGAAAGTAGCGCCGCTTCGAAGTCGAGCACTTTGTTCAAAGGAACTTCTTTCAGATAACCCTCATTAGCCGCGTAAATTGAAATGCCCATCTCGGCGATCTGCAGCGGTGCGTATTGCTTCTGCTTCATCAGCTCGGTTACGCGCTGCCCATGCTCTAACTGGGCACGAGTGGCGTCATCAAGGTCTGACGCAAAGGCGGAGAAGGCTGCTAGCTCACGATACTGAGCCAGGGCGATGCGGACGCCTCCACCCAGTTTTCTTATGATCTGTTTCTGGGCGGCGCCACCAACACGGGAAACAGAGATGCCGGGATTCATCGCCGGGCGAATGCCTGAGTTAAACAGGTCAGTTTCCAGGAAAATCTGGCCATCAGTAATAGAGATAACATTGGTCGGCACGAAAGCAGAAATGTCACCGGCTTGAGTCTCAATAATCGGCAGTGCCGTCAGCGACCCGGTCTTACCCTTAACCTCACCATTGGTGAATTTTTCAACATAGTTAGCGCTCACTCTCGCCGCTCTCTCCAGAAGCCGTGAATGCAGATAGAATACATCTCCCGGGAATGCTTCACGCCCTGGTGGACGACGAAGAAGGAGGGA
>JAKUTG010000108.1:0-7629 GCA_022447905.1 Pseudomonadales bacterium
GAAGAATATCCTGAGCTAGCGATGGAATTGGTGCGACGGCTCAAGGGAGAAATACCAAGTCACTTCGTGGAGAAAGCTGATGAATTTATTGCCCAATGCGAGGCCAATCCTGAAGATATAGCTAGCCGCAAGGCGTCGCAAAATTGCATAGAAACCTATGCTTCAATATTGCCTGAACTGATCGGTGGTAGCGCTGATCTCACCGGTTCCAATCTGACTTTATGGTCTGGTAGTACGCCTATAACAGAAAAAGCAGATGGCAACTACATCTATTTCGGCGTACGGGAATTTGGCATGACCGCTATCGCTTCTGGTATAGCCCTGCATGGAGGATTTATCCCTTACACAGCAACATTTTTGATCTTTATGGAATATGCAAGAAATGCGGCTCGTATGGCAGCGCTTATGAAACAGCGAAGTATACTGGTGTATACCCACGATTCAATCGGGCAGGGCGAAGATGGGCCCACTCACCAACCGGTGGAGCAACTTTCCAACTTACGAAGCACTCCCAATATGTCAGTCTGGCGCCCTTGTGACAACGTGGAGGCGGCGGTAGCCTGGAAAGCTGCCATACTCAGAAGGAATGGCCCCACTGCCTTGATTTTCTCGCGCCAAGCGATTCCCCATCAGAAGCGGGGAGGTCAAGAGACCAAGGACATCAATTATGGCGGCTACATATTGCAAGATTGCGCAGAAAAGCCAACGCTAATAATCATCGCTACCGGCTCCGAGGTAGGTATCTGTCGGGAAGCAGTGGAAGCATTGCAAGCCGATGGCGAACAAGTACGTCTAGTATCGATGCCTAGTGTCGACGTGTTTGAGGAACAAGATGCCGAGTATCGAGAAAGTGTTTTACCTGCCAGTGTACGCAATCGCCTAGCTGTAGAAGCAAGTGCTGCGGACTACTGGTATAAACTGGTAGGGCTTGATGGCAAGATTATGGGCATGAAGAGTTTTGGGGAATCCGCTCCCGGTGGTGTTTTGATGAGTCATTTTGGGTTTAGCGTCGACAATGTTATCGAAACTGCTCGGTCTTTTAGTTAGTTCACCAAAGATCGATGCTGCTGTTTGGTAGACTTTCATGCTCTATAATATAGCTTTCAACGGTTATGATCGTATTGGCCTTTGCGCGCTGTGACTTTAGCGAGGCAGTCAGAGCTATGCACTCCATAAACTGATGATTTTTCTTATTTAGAGAACCTGACCATGACTTTTCTGCGAATGGAAGAGCTTGATCTCACAGGCAAACATGTACTGATTCGCGAAGACTTGAATGTTCCTATTAGGAATGGGGTGGTTAGCAACGATATGCGGATCAAAGCAGCTCTTCCGACCATAGAACAAGTAAGGGCTGAGTCGGAAACAGTGATTCTGATGTCGCACCTGGGCCGGCCTGAGGAAGGTAAACCGATTTCTAAACAACCCGAGTTTTCTCTGCGACCCATCGCCAATCGTCTAGCTGAATTGCTCGCTTGTCGGGTTGAACTGATTGAGGATTACCTAGATAAGCCTGATGCTGTTAGGAACTCTGACGCTGACATCGTTTTGCTGGAAAACGTACGTATCAACAGTGGTGAAAAAGCTAACGATGATGGGTTGGCCACTCACTATGCCAAGCTCTGCGATGTGTTTGTCATGGATGCTTTCGGCACGGCGCATCGCGCTCAGGCTAGCACCCATGGGGTCGCCAAGTATGCACCGACTGCATGTGCTGGCCCGCTACTGGCGCGCGAACTGCAAGCTTTAGAGTGTTCCCTGATGAAACCAAAGCGACCGATGCTGGCTATTGTGGGTGGGGCCAAAGTGTCCAGTAAGCTTGGTGTGCTCAAGAAATTAGCAAATAAAGTGGATCAGCTTATTGTAGGGGGGGGTATCGCCAACACATTTTTACTTGCAAGCGGGTTTGAGGTAGGCCAATCGCTGTGTGAGCCGGAGTTTGTAGACACCGCTAAAATGTTGATGCAACGTACCAATATTCCATTGCCTACGGATGTAGTGGTTGCGAAGAAGTTTTCATCTGATGCTGAAGCTCACACAAAAGCTGTTGCTGCGATCGAAGAAGATGACCTTATCCTCGATATTGGCCCGGAAACGGTAATGCAACTGACAAATCTGATTAGTACCATGAAGACAATTATCTGGAATGGGCCGATGGGAGTCTTTGAGGTACCTCAGTTTGCCGAAGGGACAGTAAAAATTGCGCAAGCTGTTGCTGGTAACAAGGGATTTTCGATTGCCGGTGGGGGTGAAACTATCGCCGCAATTGACAAGTTTGGTGTGACTGAAACTATTTCCTACATCTCGACCGGAGGTGGCGCCTTCCTGGAATATGTGCAAGGAGTGAAACTGCCTGGTGTACAGATATTGGAAGAAAGAGGAGTTGCGAATTAACATTCCAGGAGAAATAATACCGACTACTCTTTGATGCAAAGACAAGCGGAAACGAATAAATAGGAAGAGGGTTAATCATGGCACTTATCAGTTTGAGACAGTTACTGGATCACGCGGCAGAAAATGGCTATGGAGTACCGGCATTTAATGTGAATAACCTGGAACAAGTGCGAGCCATCATGGAAGCAGCTGATGAATTAAATAGCCCTGTTATTCTGCAGGCATCGGCAGGCGCTCGTAAATATGCTGGCTCTAACTTCCTGAAGCATCTTATCCAAGCAGCCATCGAAGAGTTTCCGCATATTCCCATTGTTATGCATCAAGATCATGGTGTATCACCGGCGGTTTGCCAGCGATCTATCCAGCTTGGTTTCTCCTCGGTCATGATGGATGGTTCACTCGCGGAAGATGGTAAGACACCGACGGATTTCGATTACAACGTACGTGTTACCAAGATGACTGTGGAGATGGCTCATGCCTGCGGTGTGTCAGTTGAGGGTGAGATTGGTTGCTTGGGCTCCTTAGAAACCGGCATGGCAGCCGAAGAGGATGGCGTGGGGGCGGAAGGCAAACTGGAAAAATCACAATTGCTTACTGATCCTCAGGAAGCATTAGATTTTGTCGTTGCTACGGGTGTCGATGCACTTGCTATAGCAGTAGGTACCAGCCATGGTGCGTATAAGTTCAGCCGTCCACCGACTGGCGATATTCTGGCTATCGATCGTATCAAGGAAATTCATGAGAAAATTCCCAGTACTCACTTAGTAATGCATGGCTCTTCTTCTGTACCTCAGGATTGGTTAGCAGTTATAAATAAATATGGGGGCGAGATTCCGGAAACCTACGGCGTCCCTGTTGAAGAAATCCAGGAGGGCATCCGACACGGAGTCCGTAAAGTGAATATTGATACTGATTTACGGCTCGCATCAACCGGTGCGGTGAGGCGATTCCTAGCCGAGAACAAATCAGAATTCGATCCTAGGAAATTCCTAACGACAACCATAGGCGCTATGAAGGATATCGTGAAGGCACGGCTGCAAGACTTTGGCACGGCGGGACAAATTGCCAAGTTTGGGAGGATTTACAACCTAGAGGAAATGCACCATCGTTATTCTGATACTGGCCGATAATTAGCCGGTCGGGCACACGAGGGCGAGACTGGTCATGTTTAGTCGAGACAATGCTGAACAAATCCGAGATAGTCTGCCCCTGAATTTTTTTAATTCCAATTCCAACAAGGAAGGGAAGACCCCTCTCCTTCAGACCTACCTGCAATACTATGGATTGAATTTCACTGGTGATGATGGAGGCAGTAAACACTGCGCCGGCATCGTCAGTAATGGGGAATTCAAAATAGTTTGCCACTATTTTGTGGTGTCATTGGAGCGCCAGAAGGGGACGGCTTTCCTGTTGCACGGCTACTTTGATCACACGGGGTTGTATGGTCATCTGATAAGGCACTGCCTGCAACTTGGTTATGAAGTGGTGATCTTCGACCTTCCGGGCCATGGCCTGTCCAGTGGTCCAATAGCCGATATTGATTCTTTTCGACAATATAGCGAGGCGTTCCTCAGAGTTTTGCACCAGGCAAAAGGTTTTAAGGCCAATCAGCCATGGATTGTTATTGGGCAAAGTACTGGGGCCGCTATTATTATGGATGCATTACAGGACACAAATCTTGCCGACCAGTTTCCAGTTCAGCGCTACATCTTGCTGGGGCCATTTTTGCGACCTAAACGCTGGATTACCAGTAAGCTGCTATTTATGTTGACCCGCTGGTTTATTAGATCGGCGCGGCGCAAATTTGCAATGAACAGTCACGATGAAGAGTTTCTGAAATTCCTACGCACCCGTGATGCCTTGCAAAGTAAGAAATTGCCACGGAACTGGGTGTTGGCGATGATTGAGTATCAAAGGCGATTTGCACGGGCGAAGATATGTGATGAGGCTTTACACATAATTCAAGGCACCGGTGATGAAACCGTGGACTGGCGATACAACCTGTCGCACATTCAAGAAAAGTTTCCCAAGTCTAAAATTTATATGATTCCCGATGCGCGCCACCATTCGGTGAACGAATCACCAGAGTTCCGGGATCGGATCTTTTCCTCAATAGATCAGATTATCGAAGATGCAGGGTAAAACTTTATCTTTAAGCGAACAGTGCCATTACTCTTATTTAACCTGACCAGAGCTATTTCATTGAATTGGTCGTTAATATAAATGACGAGATAGCCCAGCTGTGCGATGAGGTGTAGTAAGATTAAGTCAAGTTGATTTAGGCACGTATAAAAGCCGACCAAGAAATGTTTCCATCTGAAAGAATATCAGCGTACACTGATCGATCGGTCAAAGTGGGCCGAGGGGTTGCTATTTTTAGCAATTCGACCAAGCAAATTTTGAAAAAGCAAGAGAGCAATATGTCAGATACAGTTGAAGGTACCGTTAAGTGGTTTAACGACGAGAAAGGATTTGGATTTATAGAGCAGGAAGGTGGTAAGGATGTGTTTGTGCATTTCAGCGCCATCAATGGCTCGGGAAGAAGAACGCTTCATGAAGGGCAAAAAGTGACCATGGAAGTTACTACAGGTCAGAAAGGCCCCCAAGCGGAAAACGTCAACCCGCTTTAATTGTTATAGGCCTTTGGCAAGTCCCTGCCGGAATAATAAAAAGCTTGAAAGTTAGGTTTGAAACAGAATTGAAGTAAATCTGAAGCGATTCAGATAAGGCATTTTTCTCTGATCATACTGATCTTGCCAACGATTTTCTTATTTTTACGGTGAATAGTAATACCCTAATACATTAGGGTAGTAGTGTCTTTACGCCTGTATTCGAGCCAAGTAACAAGCGATCAGCTCCGCGGTTTGCAAACAAACCGCTAGCAACCACACCTGTTATTTGGTTCAGGTCATATTCTAGTTTCCTGGGGTTTAGTATTTTCAGGTTGAAGACGTCTAGAATATAGTTACTGTTATCCGTGACGCAGTTTTCTCGGTACACTGGATCGCCTCCCAACTTCACGATCTGCCGTGCAACGTAACTTCTTGCCATTGGGATGACTTCCACCGGCAGCGGGAATTTACCCAGAGTGCTCACAAGCTTTGAATCATCGGCGATGCAAATGAATTCTTTTGAGGCGGCGGCGATGATTTTTTCTCGAGTGAGTGCGCCGCCACCACCCTTGATCAACTGCAAGTGATCGTTGGCCTCGTCTGCTCCGTCCACATAGACCGAAATTTCCCCAACGGCGTTTAAATCGAATACAGGGATATTGTGTGCCTTAAGACGACGGGTAGACTCTTCAGAACTGGCAACTGTACCATTAAGTTTGTGACAGATTTTGCCCAGTTCTTCGATGAAGAAATTAGCGGTAGAACCAGTTCCGACCCCCACGATTGTGTCATCGTCAAGCATTGATTCAACATGTTCGAACGCTGCCTGCGCGACAGCTCGTTTTAATTCATCTTTTGTCATCTCCATCACCTATTGTTGCTGGAATGTAATACTCAATTTGCTTTTAAAGTTCCGAGTAACTGGCCCATGCGTACCGGCGTTTCCGCAGTGAGAGCAGCATCAAGATTTATAGTTCCGGGGCCAAATAATACAATAGCGGTAGAACCTGATTTGAATCTACCCATCTCTGCGCCAGTTGGTAACTCGATAGGAGGACTATAAGTTTCATAACTCGTAACCCGCAATTTGCGAGTTCTTGGGCTTGGACATACTTGCCCGGACCAGACCGTTTCTATACCAGCTATGATAATAGTGCCTATCAATACCAGCGCCATCGGTCCGGCTCTCGTTTGGAAAAGGCAAATCACCCGCTCATTACGCGCGAATAAATTGGGCACATACCCAGCCATTCTCTGATTGACCGAAAAAAGCCTGCCCGGCACATAGATCATTTTTTCCAACCGTCCGGCCAGTGGCATATGAACTCTGTGGTAATCCCTGGGAGATAAATAGATAGTTGCGAATGTGCCAGCCGAGAAGTCGTCTACCAAGGCAGAATCGTCGCCCAGTAGGTCAGCGACCTTAAAGAATCTGCCTTTCGCCTGCAATAAAGAATCTTTCTCAATGGCCCCGGCCTGACTAATTACACCATCGGCTGGACACACTACAGCACTTTCTCCTTCAACTAGTGGCCTAGCCTCTGGTTTGAGTTCTCGAGTAAAGAAGGCATTGAAATTCTCAAACTGATCAAGGTCCGAAAGCAATGCTTCGCTCATATCGACCTTGTAAAAACCAATAAATGCCTTGATCAGCGCTTTCCTGAAGAGAACTGTTGCGGCAAACATTGCTATAAAGCGTGATAACGCATGGTGGGGTAAAAGATATTGTAGGAAGGCAAATAAATGGGACATGAGATTAAGCTAACCTTCTTGCTTCAGCGCTCAACCGGGGTGTCAGGGTGATTCCCCCACTCAGACCAGGAACCGTCGTAGGCTTTGATATCAAGCCCCAAAATTTTGCCTACTAGGTAGCTGAGTCCGGAACGGTGATGAGTCTGGCAATGGGTAATTATTTTTTTGTTTTTATCAATGCCTAAAGATTCCAGTTCACGTTTTAGTATGTCCAAGGGTTTCAATCTAAGATTACTATCGTGGTCTATCAGTTCTAGCCAGTCCAGATTCACAGCACCTGGAATGTGTCCATTTTTCAGCGCCGTGACTTTGGTTCCCGTGTATTCTTCCAGAGCACGTGCGTCCCAAACAATAGAATCGCTGTCACCGATTTGGCTCAGCACATCGTCCAGATCGACAGCGACACTCCTGTCTATTTCGGCGACATAATCCGAGGGTTCTTGTTCTGCTATACCGCTCGAGACGGGGTGAGCCTCATTTATCCAAGCTACCAGCCCGCCATTTAAAAAGGAATGGTTATGATGGCCGAGAACGTCCAGTGTCCAGATTAACCGACCTGCCCAGCCCCCCCCTTCGTCGTCATATGCCACAACGTGCTTTTCTTTGCTTAGACCAATACGAGAAAAAATTGTACTTAAATGTGCGGCATGGTGGAGTTTGCCTGTAGCTGGTTTGAGACCGCTCACTAATTCAGCCGGCCTGATTAACACAGAACCGGGAATGTGATGATTGAAAAATACCTCTTCCGCACACACCGCCACCAGGAGGATCGGATCCGAATGCAGAACAGGCAGTAACTCTTCATTTTCACGAGTAAGCGGGAATACGTTTTGCGATTCAGGGTTCATAGCACATTTTTTTCAAGAAATTT
>JAKUTG010000109.1:0-7628 GCA_022447905.1 Pseudomonadales bacterium
CTCTCGACCGACTCGATCAAAATGTCCGGCTCCATCACCGAAAAAAATGTAGTCTTGTGAATCCCAGCGACCCAGATAAATATCTTCATGACCGTCCTGGTCAAAGTCGGCGCTGGCGGCGGCAAATACTGCGGGCAATCCACTGTGGCCTTCCATCGCCTCAGCGAATATTTCTTGAGTGACCTCGATAAAACTTTCACCGTCATTACGGTAGAACGCATGCCAGTCTATACCTGCCAAGTAAAGGTCTTGGTCTCCGTCCTCGTCGTAATCGAGCCAGACTGGATTTTTTGCATCTTGATGGGGAGCTTCTGTTATGCCGAGTTGCTCGCCTTGTTCATCGAAGGTGCCGTTGCCCGTGTTGTGAAAAAGTAGCGGGCGACCTGTTCGTCGGGTCACCATAGCATCGAGCCAGCCATCGTTATCGTAGTCAGCCCAGGAGACACCCCACCACGGGTTCGCTTCGGCTGAAGCAGAGCCTTGTCCCAAACCGGCCTCATCGGTGACATTCACAAAGCCTTGGTTTTGGTTGATACGGTTCTCCAGCAGTACTAGCGATGAGTAATTAGTATAGCCGCCGTTACCTACCATCATGTCTGGGTCGCCGTCATTGTCGTAGTCGGCGAAGGATCCCACCCAGGTGCCGTGAAAGTCGGCGGCATTAAGATTGAATTCACCAGGCAAAAAATTCCCGGACCCATCGTTTACATAGATCATGGATATACCGAAAGGAGGTCCAAACAGGCGTCCATCGGTATCGGCTACGAACAGATCATCATCTCCATCATTGTCGATATCAACAAAGGATGCACCGCGGCCATATCCCACCACCCCGCCTAGACCACGCGGCTCCGCGACTTGCTGATAAACGTCAGTTAAGTATGAAGAGCTGACAGGTAATTCATTGTTACCAGTCTCATTAGATACTTGTGCCCACAAAGAATTTGTAAGGAAAATGGCCCCTACACTAATAATGTTAAGTAGGAGCGCCCTAAAAGAGCTAAAGTGAGAACGAAAATGCATGCGGGATCATCCTTTAATTATTCATGTATGACTAATTCTCTACGGCAAAGCGTTCTTCAGCCCTATGGCCGGAAAGGATAAACCTCATACCGTAGTTGCCTTCATGGCAAGCGTACTCATAGATGGCGTCTGAGCTGGCGTCGAAGATAATCTCGCGCGTGTAAGGCTGGGTATAAGAGCCAGGATCATCAACTGTAATCTGATATTGCATTTGTGATTCGCTGATCCGAGTCAAGCGCTCCATCTGCACCTTGTCTTCGGCCTTGGCCCATTACCGCTTCTTTCGGAAAAATTGGTTGTTTCAATCACCAGCGCGTCATCTTCCCAATACCCACGGGAGTTGCCGTGCCACAGGGTGGTGTTCTTATCCAATGAAGGTCTGTCCACCAGAGGTATAATACGGGCATCATGCACCATCTCTTGGTAGATGACGATGTGGTCCTTCGATTGCACGATCTGCCAGTAGCTGTTGTAGCCGGAACCCAGAAATGGCGCACCGAAACTGAGGCATCGTTCGCCGAGCGAACGGTCAAGCCAGGAATCGGCAGGGTGTTCGCGCCGGTACGTCGTCCGTTCTCTGCTCGATGCAATGGCTTCCTCAGTACGCGGGGGGTACTTGCCATCGGGTGGATCTATGATTTGTGAAGTGCGTCTATGCACTCGGCGGGCTGCCATCCATTGTTGGTCATAGCTGCCGGTGGCGGCTTCGCCTGGTCGGATCTCACCAGTGAACGCTGCGATCAAAATATTATTACCGAACAGGGCATCGCCCGGTTGATCGGCCAATTCTGCAACGCGCTTGTTCAGGAATTTTAGGTCTTCATCGGTGAGGAACTTTTTATCACCAAACACATCGTGACGTTCCACGGGAGTGATAGTATTGTTTGCCCAAACGCCTTGTAAGTCCGGTTGGCCGTCAATGGTTCTTGGTGCCTGGTAAGTTGGGTCCGTCTGTGAGAACGCCAAGCTATTGGATAATAAAATACACGTTGTGGAGATTATCAAACTGCAAACTTTTATTGTTCTTTTCACGGTGCGATTCCTGATACTAATCTTGAGAAAGTTAAATTGGGAAAACTCTAAACCTCTCGGTCAAATAGTGCAAGTGAGTGGAGTCTCACGTCTGGCGGTAGATTTGCAAAGATAAAGGTTTTATTCTCATTTGTTTCAAAACGAATATGAACGTGAAGGGGATCATGATGACCGGATCATCACGCAGAGACTTCATTACAAGAGGGTAGAGAAACTTATGCAGCAAAAAATAAACCGCCGCCAATTCTTCTCTTTCACCGCGGGCGCTACCTTATTTGCTCGGCCACTCGATCTGTTCGCACAGTCCTATGACCTGATTGTGCGAGGTGGTCGTGTTATCGATCCTTCCTTAAATATCGACACTATTGCAGATGTGGCGGTTACATCAAGTCGCATCGCAGCCGTGTCACCTAATATAAGAGCAAATGCCACAGAAGAAATAGATGCGACAGATCGGATTGTGATGCCTGGACTCTTAGATATTCATGGCCATTACGCTCAGGATGCGCAAGGATCCCACATATGTCTTTCTGATGGAGTGACCGGGTGGGTCGATGCCGGTTCCGCTGGAGCAGATGGAATTGACGAGATCGTAGCAACCGCGAGATCCGCTCCGCAACCGGCTCGCGTGCTGATTAATATCGGTCGACGTGGGGTCATTCCTGAAGGTGATACGGCAGACTTGGCGCTGGCTGATGTTGAATTGGCAAAAGCCGCAATAGCTAGGAACGGGGATTATGTTGTCGGTGTGAAAGCACGAATGACAAACGGGGTAACTGTTAACGATTTATTAGTTATTCGCCGTGCTCAGGAAGTGGCTTCCTATTTCAATTTGCCTTTGATGATTCACATGGGACAATCGGAGTCAGCGATGAGTGAGTTGGTGGCTGAACTCAAACCCGGTGACATTGTAACTCACATGTACGCGCCACCTCCTAACGCCATTATCGATGGCAGCGGGCAGATTTTTCCTGAAGTGCTCGAAGCACGTCGCCGAGGCATCTGGTTCGATGTAGCTAATGGCCGTGTCGATCATCTTCGATGGGATACTTTCGATGCTATCATGGCGGCCGGCTTTTGGCCTGATACGATTTCCACTGATGGCTTCTCAAACAGTCGAAGTGCACCCGGTGTGGTGGATTATCCCAACGTCATGTCTAAGCTATTAAACTTCGGTATGCCATTGGATGCGGTCGTTGCCTGTGGGACAGTCAATGCTTCTCGTGTTTTTCCTTTCTTACGTGACAAGGGGACCTTAAACGTCGGAGCTCAGGCAGATATTGCAATATTGGAATTACGACAGGGGAGCTTCGATTTCGTTGATAACTACGAAAATCTGAGAGTTGGCACTCAACGACTATTTCCATTTGAAACCATCCTTGCTGGCAGACGTGTACCTCGAGCCTAAAAATTAATTTTTGTTGCAGGTACTGAGGCGCGTCCCAGATAGTTGCCAGGACAGAGTATTTGGAACTTTCTTTTTCATACAAGAAAGCCATTGAGGAAGGAGCCGAACAGACCGGTTGTGGTGATGTAATATACTTCATTGGCGACTCGGTTCGTGGCGAAAACCCCTCTGCTAGAGCAGAAGATCGCTGGCACCGGGGCTGTGTTCGAGCTACTATTTAGGCAAATACAGACAGTAGGGATATGAACCTACCAAAGCCAAAAATACTGCCCTCTCTGCTCGCATTCAGCCTGGCGGCTTGTGGGCCGCAGGACTCGGCTGTGCCAGTTTCTCCGCTGTCGGCAACCAGCGCAGAACCCTCTCTACCCCGCATAGTACAAATCTCCGCTTCAGATACTAAGGAGGCTATTAACCAGTATTGTGTTGTTTGCCACAACGAGCAGCTCGATACGGCGGGCTTGAGACTAGATACGGTGGATCTGGCTAATGTCAGTGCCCAATCTGAGGTATTAGAAACAGTCATTCGAAAACTACGTACCGGGACTATGCCACCAGTGGGAGTACCATCGCCTTCGCCCGAAGAGCGCCATGCCATGGTTGCTTGGTTGGAAACATCTCTTGACGAGGTGGCTGCTGCAAATCCGAATCCGGGCCGCACAGAAACCTTGCGCCGTCTCAACCGGACGGAATACCGGAATGCCATCAGAGATCTCTTGAAGCTCGACATTGACGCCAGGTCCTTGCTGCCTCCTGATGAAAGTGGCTATGGCTTCGACAATGTAATTGTGGGAGACCTGTCCCCCTCCTTACTTGATCGTTATCTATCTGCCGCACAAAAAATAAGTCGACTGGCAATCGGCGGAGCTCAGGCTTCAGTGCAGAGCAATGTTATCAGCGTACCGCCGGACCTTACTCAGGAAGAACATGGTCCGGGGCTCCCGATCGGTACGCGGGGGGGAGTGTCGGTCTCTTACACCTTTCCACAGGACGGAGAGTACGACATTCAGGTGCGGCTCGCACGGAATCGCACGGGTGACATTGGCGGCTTACTTAATGCTGAGCCCCAGGCGGTAGAGCTGCTCATTGATCGAGAAATCGCTGAAACTTTTATGGTGGTTCGGCCAAACGGACCGGACCATTCAGAAGTCGACAAAAATTTCAAATCGCGTATTCTGGTATCCGCAGGACCTCACGACCTGGGCGTCACTTTTCCAAAAATATCTTCATCGCTTTTGGAAAGCGAGCGGCAGCCTTTGCAGTCTCACTTCAATGAAATTCGGCACCCTCGACTTAATCCAGCGGTCTACCAGGTAACCGTGACGGGGCCATATGCAACGCAAGGTCCGGGGGACACACCAAGTCGACGACAATTATTTGTCTGCCAGCCTACAGAAACTAGTGAAGAGGAAGCCTGTGCTCGAGAAATACTGTCTAATCTGACTCGGCGCGGATATCGCCGTCCGGTAGACGACTCTGACATCGCCGGGCCAATGGCTTTTTATCAAAAAGCACGCACTGAAAGTAATTTTGATGAAGCGATAGCGGCCGCTCTTAGCGCCGTGCTCATGAATCCGCAATTCCTATTTCGTGTGGAGCTGGCACCCGATAATGTGCCACCCCTCACGCCCTATCACATTAGTGACATCGAATTAGCTTCCCGGCTTTCTTTCTTCCTGTGGAGCAGCTTGCCCGATGAGGAACTGCTCGCTGTAGCTGAGCTGGGTGAACTGAGCAGTCCTGAAGAACTTGAGAAACAGGTGCGTCGCATGTTAGCAGACCAACGCTCGGAAAACCTTTCGACCAACTTTGCGGGTCAATGGCTACAATTACGTAATCTGGAAGCGTTCAGCCCTAATGTACGGCTTTATCCGGATTTCGATGACAATCTGCGACAGGCTTTCAGACAGGAATCTGAGTTGTTTTTAGATAGCGTGTTGCGTGAAGATCGCAGCGTACTGGATCTATTGCAGGCAGACTACACCTTCCTCAACGAACGCTTAGCCAAGCATTACGGAATACCCGGTATTTATGGCAGCCGCTTTCGTCGCGTGGAGCTCTCTGAAGGCAGTGAACGCGGTGGTTTGCTTAGGCACGGCAGTGTTTTAGCAGTAACTTCCTTTCCAAATCGCACTTCCCCAGTCCTGAGAGGGGTGTGGGTTCTTGACAATATTTACGGGGCACCGCCACCGCCACCGCCAGCCGATGTGCCGGCCCTCGATGAGGCAGCAGTAGCCGCTTCTCTACCAATGCGGGAGCGACTTGCAGCCCACCGAAATAACCCGGTATGCGCAAGCTGCCACAATACAATAGACCCGGTGGGGTTTTCCCTGGAAAATTTCGACGTAGTGGGTCGTTGGCGGGATCATGACGGGGATAATGGCCCAGTTGATGTGGCGGGAGGCCTTCCCAGCATGGATGATTTAGCCGGTGTTTCAGGTCTTGAGGCCGGTTTATTGAGTCGACCAGCATTATTAGCTGATACAATTACCGAGAAGTTACTGACTTTCGCGCTTGGGCGGGGGGTGGAGTACTACGATGCGCCTGCGATACGCAAGATAGTGCGCGAAGCCGAACCGGGGGGTTACCGTTTTTCATCGCTTATTATGGGCATAGTGAAAAGCGCACCTTTTCAGATGAGGACATCATTATGATCATAACTAAGAAAGCGTTACCCAGACGCACGTTTCTCAGAGGCGCGGGCACAGTGCTAGCATTGCCTTTGCTCGATGCAATGATTCCCGCAGCAACTGCATTGGCAAATACCCCGGCTAGGCCCGTGCCCAGACTCGGTTTCGTATTTGTGCCGATGGGAACTGATCATGCACGCTGGACGCCACAGGGAGGAGAAATACTTGACGAGTTGACACCCATTCTTAGTCCACTAGAAAACGTTAAAGACAAAGTCACCGTCGTTACCAATTTGGAACTACAAAACTCCTATCCGGGCACACACGACACTTCTAACGCTGGGTTTTTGAGCGCAGCGTTTGCCAGGCATACAGAGAGTTCGGATTATCACCTGGGAACAACAATCGACCAGATTGCTGCGAAGCAGATAGGTCAGGAAACACGACTGCCTTCACTTGAATTGTCCATGGATATAAATCCACTCGCAGGTGTCTGCAACAATGGTTATGCCTGCGTTTATCAAAACAACATCTCGTGGTCTTCACCGACGACACCTTTGCCATCGGAAGCGCATCCTCGTCTTGTATTTGAACGTTTATTTGGAGGGGGAAGTACTCCCGAAGAACGCGCGGCTCTGCTACGAAGCCGCGCCAGCCTGCTTGATTCCTTTCATGCGGATATTGGACGATTGAAGCGTGAGGTGGGGGCAGGGGACAAGAACCGCGTTGACCAGTACCTGGAGACGATCCGTGAGATTGAGCGTCAGATTCAGCGCGCCGAGGTGGCGGATGAAGAGGAATTCTCCACCAACATGGCCCGACCGGTCGGTGTGCCTGCAGAATTTGGCGATCACGCGACTCTGTTGTACGACCTACAAGTGCTGGCACTACAAGCTGATATCACCAGAGTAATCAGCTTTCAGTTTACGCGCGAGCTGAATAACCGTACTTATCCGCAAATAGGAGTGCCGGAACCACACCATCCCACTAGTCACCACGGCAATGATCCGGTGAAACTTGAGAAGATCGCTAAGATTGGACAATATCATGTGACCTTTTTTGCGGAGTTTCTCGAAAAACTTAAGGCAACGCCAGACGGGGATGGTTCTTTGCTGGACAACACTATTTATCTGTACGGTAGTGGTATGGGCAACCCTAGCCTGCACGACCACGCGGACCTGCCGATTCTCGTTGCAGGTGGCGCATCGACTGGATTACGGGGTGGCCGGCACATAAGGTATGACAGCGGCACACCCTTGGCAAATCTCCACTTGACGCTACTTGATCGTGTCGGTGTCGATTTGGGCTCCTTCGGTGATAGCAACGGTAAGATTGAGGACCTTTTCGACCCAGTGCCGGTTTGACTATAAATAGTTGGAATAATTTTTATGCAGACTCTCAAAAATCATGAAAAGTGCATGAGCCGCGGGGGACGGAAAATGAGACGAAATCTGAAAAATGGACCATTTGTCAGCGCATTCTTTCTAGCCTCGATTATAGGCATAGGGCTAACGTGGGTTTCTGCGCCAATCCCTGCC